>NZ_JABXXP010000422.1 GCF_013376155.1 Nguyenibacter vanlangensis | reverse complement strand
TGGCCGCCGCCTGCGCCGCCGAGGGGCTGGAGCCCGGGCGGTTCGTGACGCTGGGCCATGGGGAATGCCGCGATTTCGCCGCCACACGGGAGGTGCCTCGCGCCGCGGCGCCGCAAGTTGTAGGGTCGGTGTAGAAAGAGCCGGCGGGACCAGCCGCCCGGCATGGTCCCTGGTGAGGTTACGATGAACGATGCCCCCCCGAACGATACGTCCCCTGCCCCGCCGCCCGGCGAGACGCCGCGTTACAGCCCGGAGGAGATTGCCCAGCTTTTTCTGGACGCGGCGCGCGACGGGCAGGCCGACCTGGTGGCGCAGTTCCTGCAGGCGGGGATGGATCCGGACATCCGGGACGGGCGCGGTTATCCGGCGCTGATCCTGGCGGCGTACAACAGCCATCTGGAGACCGTGTCGTGCCTGCTGGAGGGCGGGGCCCAGGTGGATCTGCGCGACGACAAGGGGGCGACGGCGCTGGCCGGCGTGGCCTTCAAGGGCGAAGTGGCGGTGGCGCGGCGGCTGGTGGCGGCCGGGGCGGAGATCGACGCGCCGAACCTGGTGGGACGGACGCCGCTGATGTTCGCCACCATGTTCAACCGCACGCCGATGGTGGCCTATCTGCTGGAATGCGGAGCCGATCCGGACCGGCGCGACGGCGAGGGCAACAGCGCGCGGAGCATCGCCGAACGCCAGGGGCAGGCCGCCATCGTGGCGCTGATGCCGCGGCGGCGGCCCGCCTGATCGCCCGGGCCTGATCCGCCCCGGGCCCGTTGCGTCCGGGCCCGTTTTGCCCGGGTGTGTTTCGCCCGGGTCTGTTTCGTGTGCGTTTGCTTCGCCCTGGTCTGTTTCGCCGGGGGGCGGGATATTCTAGTAAGGAGCGGTCGTTTGAGCCGCGGAATCTGACATGAGCCGTTTCTGGAGCCCCGTCGTCCACAAGCTGACGCCCTATGTGCCGGGCGAGCAGCCGAAACTGACGAACCTGATCAAGCTGAACACCAACGAATCGCCCTATGGGCCGCCGCCGGGGGCGCTGGAGGCGATTCGGGCGGCCACCGACGACACGCTGCGGCTGTATTCGGATCCGACGTCGGAGGGGCTGCGCGCCGCGATCGCCCGGGCCCATGGCGTGGAGATGGACCAGATCTTCGTCGGCAACGGGTCGGACGAGGTGCTGGCCCATGCGTTCCATGCGCTGCTGCAGCATGAGGGGCCGCTGCTGACGCCGGACATCACGTATAGTTTCTATCCGGTCTATTGCGGGCTGTACGGCATTGCGCACGAACCGGTGCCGCTGGACGACGCGATGCGGATCGAGGTGGCGGATTATCTGCGCCCGTGCGCGGGGATCGTGCTGCCGAACCCGAACGCGCCCACCGGCATCGCGCTGGGGCTGGGGCGGATCGAGACGCTGCTGCGGGCGCATCCGGACCGGGTGGTGGTGATCGACGAAGCCTATGTCGATTTCGGCGCGGACAGCGCGATCCCGCTGGTGCGGCATTTTCCGAACCTGCTGGTGATCCGCACCCTGTCGAAATCGCACGCGCTGGCGGGGTTGCGCGTGGGCTATGCGATCGGCCAGGCCGAACTGGTCGAGGCGCTGAACCGGGTGAAGGACAGTTTCAATTCCTATCCGCTGGACCGGCTGGCGCAGGCGGGGGCGGCGGCGGCGATCGCGGACCGGGAATGGCTTGCACGGACCACGGGAAAGATCATACAATCACGCATCAGGCTGACATCCGGCCTGAGGGACCTGGGGTTCGAGGTTCTGCCTTCGCAGGCGAATTTCGTGTTTGTCCGCCATCCTGATCGTGATGCCGCCTTTCTGGCCGCTGCCCTGCGGGAGCGGTCGATCATCGTGCGGCATTTCAGGACCCCCAGGATCGCGGCGTGGCTGCGCATCACGGTCGGGACCGACACGGAGTGCGGGATCCTGGTCGACGCGCTGGGCGCCATCCTGAAACAGAACGCGGTCTGAGCGGCGCAGCCTGGACCGCGCCGTCCGGAGGGCGTGGTCTGGAGCGGTAGTCTGGGGCGTAGGCGTTTCTGGACGTAGACGTTCTGGGGCGTAGACGTGTGGAACGCCGGACAGGCACGTCCCCTTATAGACGCGTTATAGACGCAGGGGGGCATCCGATCGCGGACGGCGCCATGTGCCGGCCGGGAGACGAGTCCGCGCCTTGATCCGTGACAATTCGGGCCCCGGCCCCGTGTGCTAGCCGAACGTTGTTTGTTTTTTACCGATTGTACTCACTAACGACTTACTGATTGAATGGACGACCATCATGCGCGCATTCCACGGCCAGATGTCCGACAACCAGCCGATCCGGCGTACGCACGCGGAAAAGCAGAAGCAGTTGCGTGACCTGCGCGAGACATTGGCGGCGATGAAGTCGCACACCGCCCCGACCCTGCGCGAGAGCGTGCAGAAGCGGATCCGGCAATTGGAGGCCGAACTGGCGGCGGCGCCGGCCCTGAAGGAACAGGGACCGCGCGGGCGCGGCGACGGGGCGCAGGGCCAGGACCAAGGTCAGGGCCAGGGG
>NZ_JABXXP010000421.1 GCF_013376155.1 Nguyenibacter vanlangensis | reverse complement strand
CGAGGGGGCCGGTCATGCGGCCCCCCGGACGGTCGCGGCGGGCCTGTCGTCGCGCCATAGCCGGCCGAACAGGATCAGGGCGGCGAGCGCGCTCATCATCCCGCCGCCATAGCAGACGATCGAACCGCCGATCTGCTGGTCCAGCCCGGCATCGATGCCGGGGACCAGCCGGCCGCATATGTCGTAATAGGGATAGATATCGCGCCCGGCGAAGGCGATCGCCGCCCCGGCGGCGATCTGCGGCAACTGCACCGCCGTCACCAGGAACAGGCGCGCCGGCTGGGAGAGGATGCCGCCCCCTCCCCCCGGGCGCGGATCGAGGATCAGGAACCAGAACAGCAGGCCGTCGATCACCATGCTGGCATTCATGACCGCGAACAGGGTCGGGTCCAGCATCGCCCGGACATGCACGGGCGGGATCAGCCACAGCCAGACCAGTCCGAAAAACAGCAGGCAGGCCGGCATGGGATGCTGCACCCACCGCATGACCGCCCGTATCGCCGCCCGTATCGCCGGCCGGCCGAGGGCGGCGCGCAGCCAGGGCGGCGCCCCGTGACGGAGTACCGGCCCCGGGTCGGACAGCGCGATCAGGAACGGCCCCAGATGATGCATCGCCAGATGCTGCACCCGGTTGAAGGTGAAGAGATGCTGCGCGGCATAGAGGAAATGGGTCTGCAGCACCGCATAGATCGCCCCCACCCCCAGCAGGAAGAAGACGGGCGCCCGCCCCGGCCCGATCCCCGATATCATCCCCTGGCGGCGCAGGCGCCGCCAGCCGCGGCAATAGAGCCACAGCGCCAGTATGCAGCCGCCATAGACGGGCCAGGAAAAAACGCTGGGCATCCACCAGGGCAGATGGGCGGGCCGGCGATCGCACAGCACGTCCATCGCGCCGCCGGCCAGCAGGATCGCGGCCGGCACGACGCATTCCCCAGCCCAAGCCCTGGCCCGAGCCCGAGCCCTGGCCATGTCCCGCCATGCCGCACCAGACACGGCATTCCTCCTTTGCCGGCACCACCCTGTCCGCCGACCGTAACCGCGCGGATGCGGGCGGGTTCCGGCGGTTCTTCATCCCCCTGGTTTCATCGCCTTGTTTTATCCCCGCCGTCTTTTTCACGTCGCGGTGACCATGGCTTCCATCCACGGAAGCGCGGGCGCACATTAGGCCCGCCAGCCGGCCCAGCCCTGGCATCATCCCGAGCGGGGGGCGATCCTGGCCCCGTCCGCGAAACGATGCGAGACGTGTCATGGGACTTTTCACAAAAGACGTGCATTCGATGAATGATCTCTTCACGCATCAGTTGAAGGATATCTTCTATGCCGAAAAGCGAATCCTCGGCGCCCTGCCGAAGATGATCGACAAGGCGTCGTCCCCCGAACTCAAGGAGGGATTGCGGTCGCATCTCGAGGAAACGAAAGGCCATGTCGTCCGCCTGGAACAGGTGTTCCAGATGCGCGGAGTCACGCCCGCCACCGTGAAATGCCCGGCGATCGACGGCATTATCGAGGAAGCCGAGGACGTGTCGGGCGACGTGGACAATGCGCAGGTGATGGACGCCGCCATCGCCGCGTCGGCCCAGGCGGTGGAACATTACGAAATCACCCGCTACGGCACGCTGATCGCCTGGGCGAAGGAACTGGGCCATCCGGAATGCGCGGACATCCTGGGCATGACCCTGAGCGAGGAATATGCCGCCGACGACAAATTGACGAAACTGGCCGAGGAGCGGCTGAACAAACAGGCGGCGTAACGCCCGGACGGGCCACCGGCCGCTTGGCGCGGCTGGTGGCGGGAGCCGCGTACGGAGGCGCGTAATGGCGATGTCTGCATGACGGCGCGGGCCAATTGGCGCGGCACGCTGCGGATCGGCGAACTGGATTGCCCGGTCGCGCTCTATACGGCTGTGTCCACCGCCGAGCGCGTGGCGTTTCACATCATCAACCGCGCCACCGGCCACCGGGTTCGCCGGCATTATGTCGACGAGGCCACCGGCGAGCCGGTGGAGCGCGACGACCAGGTCAAGGGTTATGAGACCGAGCCGGGCGAATACGTGATCCTGGACGCGGACGACATCGCCGAGGCGGTGCCGGACAGCGACAAGATCCTGTCGGTGACGGCGTTCGTGCGCAGCGACGAGATCGATGACCTGTACATGGATCGTTCCTATTACCTGGCGGCGGGCACGGCGGACGGGCGGGCGCGCCATGCCCTGGTCCGCGATGCCATGCGCGCCAGGCACGTGGCGGCGCTGGCGCGGACGGTGCTGTTCCGCCGCGTCCGCACCCTGTTGATCCGGCCTGAGGGCGACGGGCTGATCGCGACCGTCCTGAACACCAGGGACGAAATCCATCCGGCGCAGGAGGCGTTTGCCGACCTGCCCGACCTGGCGCTGAACGACGACATGATCGCGCTGGCGCAGCAGATCATCCGAAGCAAATCGGGTCATTTCGACCCCACGCAATTCACCGACCGGTACGAGGCCGCGCTGAGCGACCTGATCCGGGCGAAGCTGGCCGGCCGGGTGCCCCGGGCACCGCCGCGGCGTCCGG
>NZ_JABXXP010000420.1 GCF_013376155.1 Nguyenibacter vanlangensis | reverse complement strand
GAAAGCCTGCACGCCGCCGCCGACGACAGCCTGCGCGCCACGCAGTTGATCCGCGCCTATCGGGTGCGCGGGCACCTCGAGGCCCGGCTGGACCCGCTGGGGCTGCAGGTCCCCAAGCCGCATGCCGACCTGGACCCGGCGACCTACGGCTTCGGGCCCCAGGACCTGGACCGCCCGATCTATCTGGGCCAGATCGTGGCCAAGCTGACCGGCACCCAGACCGCGACCATCGCCCAGGTGGTGGACGCGTTGCGCGCCGTCTATTGCGGGCCGATCGGCGCCGAGTTCATGCATGTGCAGGACCCCGCGCAGCGCAACTGGCTCCAGGCGCGGCTGGAAGGCGACGATTGGCGCGTAAGCACCACGGCGGCGCAGAAGAAGATCATCCTGGACCAGCTCACCGAGGCCGAGGGGTTCGAGGCATTCTGCCAGAAGCGCTATGTCGGCACGAAGCGTTTCGGGCTGGAGGGCGAGGACGTCACCATTCCCGCGCTGCATGCGGTGATCGACCAGGTCGCCAAGGACGGCGTGCGCTCGGTGGCCATCGGCATGCCGCATCGCGGGCGGCTGAACACGCTGGTGAACGTGGTGCGCAAGCCCTATACCGCGATCTTCAGCGAATTCGCCGGCGCGTCGTTCAAGCCCGACGACGTGCAGGGTTCGGGCGACGTGAAATATCACCTGGGCACGTCGACGGATGTCGATATCGACGGGCATACCGTGCATATCTCGCTGCAGCCCAATCCCTCGCATCTCGAAGCGGTCGATCCGGTGGTGATCGGCAAGGTGCGCGCGGCGCAGGACGATGACGGCCCGCAGACCCGCAGCCGCCACATGGCGCTGCTGCTGCATGGCGACGCGGCCTTCGCCGGGCAGGGCCTGGTCTACGAGACGATGGCGATGTCGCAGTTGATCGGCTATCGCACCGGCGGCACCATCCATATCGTGGTGAACAACCAGATCGGATTCACCACCGTGTCCGCCCACGCCTATTCCGGCCTGTACTGCACCGACATCGCCAAGGCGGTGCAGGCCCCGATCCTGCACGTCAACGGCGACGAGCCCGAGGCCGTGGTCTATTGCGCCCGGCTGGCCGCCGATTTCCGGCAGGCATTCGCCACCGACATCGTGCTGGACGTCGTCGGCTACCGCCGGCACGGCCATAACGAGTCCGACGAACCCTCCTTCACCCAGCCAACGATGTACAAGGCCATCGCCGCCCGTCCGACGGTGCGCACGCTCTATGCCGACCGGCTGGTGCGCGAGCGCGTGCTGACCGAGGCCGAGGCGGCGGCGAGCTGGGACGCGTTCCAGAACCGGCTTGAGGATTCCTATCAGGCGGCGCAGACCTACAAGCCCAACAAGGCGGACTGGCTGGAGGGATGCTGGTCCGGGCTGAAGCCGCCGCCGGCGGGCAGCGCCGAGTCCGAGCCCGCCACCGGCGTGCCGGTCGAGACCCTGCGCAGGATCGGCGACGCGCTGAGCACGGCGCCGGCCGATTTCAACATCAATTCGAAAATCGCCCGGCAGCTCAAGGCCAAGGCCGACATGTTCCGCACGGGCGAGGGCATCGACTGGGCGACCGGCGAGGCGCTGGGCTTCGGCTCGCTGCTGCTGGAGGGGCACCGCGTGCGGCTGTCGGGCGAGGATTGCCAGCGCGGCACCTTCAGCCAGCGCCATGCGGTGCTGACGGACCAGATCAACCAGAACACCTACGCGCCGCTGAACAATATCGACGCGTCGCAGGGCGTGTTCGAGGTCTATAACTCGCTGCTGTCCGAATTCGGCGTGCTGGGCTTCGAATATGGCTACTCGCTGGCCGATCCGAACGCGCTGGTGTTGTGGGAGGCACAGTTCGGCGATTTCGCCAACGGCGCGCAGGTCATCATCGACCAGTTCATCGCCTCGGGCGAGACCAAGTGGCTGCGCATGTCCGGCCTGGTCCTGCTGCTGCCCCATGGATATGAGGGGCAGGGTCCCGAACATTCCTCGGCCCGGCTGGAACGGTATCTGCAGCTCTGCGCCGAGGACAATATGCGGGTGTGCAACATCACCACCCCCGCCAATTACTTCCATGCGCTGCGGCGCCAGTTGAAGCTGAACTACCGCAAGCCGCTGGTCGTCATGACGCCGAAATCCCTGCTGCGGCACAAGCTGGCGGTGTCCAGCCTCGAGGAATTCGCATCCGGCACGTCGTTCCGCCCGGTGATCGGCGAGATCGACCCGATCGCCCATGGCGACGCGGTCGAACGGGTCGTGATCTGTTCGGGCAAGGTCTATTACGACCTGCTGGCCGAGCGGCGCGAGCGCGGACTGGACAAGGTCGCGCTGCTGCGGCTGGAACAATTCTATCCGTTCCCGGACAGGACGCTGGTCGAGCAGTTGGCGCTGTATCCCAAGGCGCAGGTCGTCTGGTGCCAGGAAGAGCCGCAGAACATGGGCGGCTGGACCTTCGTCGATCGCCTCATCGAGGACGTGATGGCGAAGGCCGGCCGCCAGGGCGCCCGCCCGATCTATGTCGGACGCGCCGCAGCGGCCAGCCCGGCGACCGGCCTGGCGCGCATCCAT
>NZ_JABXXP010000419.1 GCF_013376155.1 Nguyenibacter vanlangensis | reverse complement strand
GCGCAATTGCCGGGATTGGGGCCGGGGTCGCTTTTGCCGTTGATCGCGTAGAGCCAGCCATCGGCCAGCGCCACATCATTGGGATACCAGCCGGTGGGCAGCAGGGCCAGGTCCTCGGCGGCGATGCGGAACGCTTCGTAAAAATCGTCATGGACGGCGACGAACCCGCCGGACATGCGGATAAATCCCTCGATCATGCCGTTCTGCACCATGCCGTCCGAATGGGCCAGGATGCCGTCGGCATCCTCGATCGCGCCGGATTCCACGGGCGCGTCATGCGTCACCCGCTGGCGCAGCGCATCTCCCCAGGCCGTCAGGCGATAGGACGCGACCTTCTCGGGATAGAGCCGGCCATCGACCGTATAGCCGGCCAGCTTCTTGCCCTGCGCCATCATATAGCCGATCTCGACCGCCGTGCCGGGGTCCATGTCTGCCGCGCGGCGAAACGGATCGACGCAGAAGATGCCGCCCGCGCAGCGATCCATCAGGGCGCGGTCCGCCGCCACGATCTTCAGCGTGGTCTCCAGCCCCGGCGGCAGGGTCTCGATGCCCGCCTGACCGTCGAAGGGGGCCAGCCCTTCCAGTCCCACCGCCCTGCACAGCGCCCGCAGCCGGTCGAAGATCGCGATCGCGCCGGGGCGAAAGACCAGGTCCCCGGCCAGATAGACATATGTGTTTCTGCTCATTCCTCATTCGTCTCCGGCATGGTCGTGCGTCTTTTTCTTGCCACGGTCCGATTCGCATCTTATGTGGAAGCGCCAACGGTCGGGTACCCGCGGCTCTGGGACCCCTGCATGAATCGAGGAGGTTCCAGCACGATGTCTTCGCACAATAATCCGGCTTTTTCCGCCCGTGTCGATGACCGCATCCGCGAGGCCCTGGCCTTCGACGACGTGCTGGTCGTTCCGGCGCAGTCCAGTGTCCTGCCGGGCCAGACCACGACCCGCACCCGGCTGACCCGCCGCATCGGCCTGAACATCCCGCTGATCTCGGCCGCGATGGACACCGTGACCGAGGATTCGATGGCCATCGCCATGGCGCAGCAGGGCGGCATGGGCGTGATCCACAAGAATCTGGGCATCGAGGAGCAGGCCGAGCACGTCCGGCGCGTCAAGCGCTTCGAATCCGGCATGGTCGTCAACCCGGTCACCGTCTGTCCCGACCAGACGCTGGCCGACGTCAACGCCATCATGTCCCGCCACGGCATCAGCGGCCTTCCGGTGATCGAGCGCGAGACGAAGAAGCTGGTCGGCATGCTGACCAACCGCGACGTCCGCTTCGCCACCGACCCCGACCAGCAGGTGCGGGACCTGATGACCCGGGAGAACCTGGTCACCGTCCGGTCCGATGTCGGGCGCGACCAGGCGCGGCAATTGCTGCACCGCCACCGCATCGAAAAGCTGCTGGTCGTCGATGACGAGGGCCGCTGCATCGGCCTGATCACGGTAAAGGACATGGAAAAGGCCGTCCTGCATCCGCTGGCCAACAAGGACGATCTGGGTCGCCTTCGCTGTGCCGCCGCCACCGGCGTGGGCCAGGACGGGCTCGACCGGGCCCGAGCGCTGATCGATGCGGGGGTGGATGTCATCGTCGTCGATACCGCCCACGGCCATTCCGCCGGGGTGATGGACGCCGTGTCGCGGGTCAAGGCGATGGATGACAATATTCAGGTGGTCGCCGGCAACGTGGCCACGCCCGAGGCTGCGGTCGCCCTGATCGAAGCCGGGGCCGATTGCGTCAAGATCGGCATCGGCCCGGGTTCGATCTGCACCACCCGCGTCGTGGCCGGCGTCGGCGTGCCGCAATTCACCGCCGTCCTGGAAACCTCGGCCGCTTGCCATGAACGCGACGTGCCGTGCATCGCCGACGGCGGCATCCGAACCTCGGGCGACATCGTCAAGGCGATCGGGGCAGGGGCCGACGTAGTCATGATCGGCTCGCTCCTGGCCGGCACCGAGGAAGCGCCGGGCGAGGTCTTCCTCTACGAAGGGCGGTCGTACAAATCCTATCGGGGCATGGGCAGCCTGGGGGCCATGGCCCGGGGCTCGGCCGACCGGTATTTTCAGCAGGAAATCAGGGAAACCCACAAGATGGTCCCCGAAGGGATCGAGGGCCGCGTCGCGTACAAGGGCGGCATGGACGCCGTCGTCCATCAGTTGGTCGGCGGCCTGCGCGCGGGCATGGGCTATACCGGCTCGGCGACGGTCGCCGACCTGCAGATCCGCGCGCGCTTCCGCCGCATCACCGGCGCCGGCCTGCGCGAAAGCCATGTCCACGACGTGGCGATCACGCGTGAGGCACCGAACTACCGCCGCGACTGATCCCGGCCCCACGCTCGATCGAGACGCCCAGACTGACAGGACGCCCATGACTCCCAGCGCGCGGCTCGCCGCCGCCATCGATCTGCTGACGGCGATCGAGGATACGCCTCGCCGCCCGGCGGACGCTGTCGCCAATGCCTTCTTCCGTGAACGACGCTATATCGGTGGCGGAGACCGCCGGGCGATCTCCGCCCGGGTCTGGGCCGTGCTGCGCCATTGGCGCCGGCTCGCCTGGTGGATCGGACGCGGCGGCGCCGCCCC
>NZ_JABXXP010000418.1 GCF_013376155.1 Nguyenibacter vanlangensis | reverse complement strand
CGCCGCTGGCCCCCTGCAGCGCCACGTTCGGCGACAGCGTCTCCAGCGCCTGCAGGCGCGGGCTTTCATCCTGAGGGCGCGCGGCATCGCTGTGCGGCACCGCCAATGCCTCGGACGGCGGCATCGACAGCGGCGCGCGCGTCGTCACCGTATATTCGTCCGGCGAATCGCGTTCCAGGCCGAAGGCCCGGCTGACATCCGACCCGGAACATCCGGCCAGCAGGAATCCGCCCGCCATCAGCAGGACGAACGGAGCGAAACGAGCGACTGAAGACGTCATGATTGTGCCTCTTACCGTTCCTGCCCGTCTGCGGCAAGGACTCTGGTCAGGAACCCTGTTCGCCGCGTGATGCCTAGTGTCCCGATTCCGAAATTCGCAAGCGAATTTCGGGATCGAAAGGACACTAGAATCAATATTTTAGTGGCCTGCTGATCCGAGAAATTCTCATAAGAATTTCTCGGGCAGGACACTAGCGCATCATCCGACCGGATGGACGCATCCGGTCGGATAAAGATGCTCGCCAAAACAACGAGCTAGAGCCATATCCGTGAACCAGTGTGAATGGATATGGCTCTAGCCGCGCCGGTCGGTCAGGCTGTCGAACAGCAGGACCGCGACCCCGCAATCGATCGCCGCGTCCGCCAGGTTGAAGACCGGCCAGGACCAGCCATAGGCATGGGCGTGGATGAAATCGACCACCGCGCCGTAATGCAGCCGGTCGATCACGTTGCCGACCGCCCCGCCCATGATCGCTCCCAGCGCCGCGGCCACCCGGGGGCGGGTGGTCCGCGCCACCCACACCGCCAGCAGCGCCACGATCAGCAGCGAGACGATCGGGAACAGCACCCGCCCAACCCCCGCCAGCCCGCCCAGCATGCCGAAGGTGATGGCGCGATTCCACACCATCGTGAAATTCAGGACCGGCAGCAGCGGCACCGACCCGCGATCCGGCAGGTCGAACCCGTGCAGGATCCAGTATTTGCTGCCCTGGTCCAGCAGCAGCACACCCGCGAACAGGGCCGCCCCGATCGCCCGGCACCGCCCGGCGCCGTCCGGCCGGACGGCCGGCGCGGACATCGTGGAGAAAGGATCGCCGGTCATGCGCCCTGCACACCCCCGGCCGCCTCGACGACCGCGACGCAGCGCAGGCACAGTGCGGGATGGGCCTCATGAGTGCCGACCTCGTCCAGCACCTTCCAGCAGCGGGCGCATTTATGGCCGCTCGCGACCGAGACGCGCGGCACGCCATGGGCGCCCTTCAACGTGGCACCCCCCTCCTCCGTGGCGCCTGCCTCCGCGCCGTCGGCCAGATAGATCGACGCCGCGCCCGGCTCGACCGTCACCGAGGTCTGCGAGACGATGGCCAGTTCGCACCAGTCGATATCGGCGAAACGCGCAGCCTCCTCCTCGGACAGCGGCAGCTCCAGCGCGGCCTGCAGCGAGGACCCGATCACCCCGTCGCGCCGCGCGGCCTCGATCTCGGTCGTCACCATCCGGCGCACCGCGCGCAGCCTCGCCCAGCGATCGGCCAGGTCGGGGCGGATCCATTCCTCGGGCAGCACGGGGAACGCCTGCAGGTGCACGCTGTCCTCGTTACCGAATCGGGCGGTCCAGGCCTCTTCCGCCGTAAAGACCAGCACCGGCGCCAGCCAGGTCGTCAGGCAGCGATGCAGATGGTCCAGCACGGTGCGCGCGGCGCGGCGGCGCGGGCTGTCCGCCCCGTCGCAATAGATCGCGTCCTTGCGGACGTCGAAATAGAACGCCGACAGGTCGGTGGCGCAGAATCCGTGCACCGCCGCATAGACGCCGACCCATTCATGGGTCCGCACCGCGCGGTCGATCTGCCCGCCCAGCTCGGTCAGGCGATGCAGCACCCATTGCTCCAGCTCGGGCATCTGCTCGTACGGCACGCGCTCGGCGTCGGCAAAGCCGTCCAGCGCCCCCAGCAGCCAGCGCAGCGTATTGCGCAGGCGGCGATACAGTTCGCCCTGCTGCTTGAGGATCTCGTTGCCGATGCGCAGATCCTCGTTGGTGTCGGAATTCATCACCCACAGGCGCAGGATGTCCGCGCCCAGCGAGTCGTTGACGTCCTGCGGGGCGACGACATTGCCCAGCGACTTGGACATCTTCCGCCCCTGCTCGTCCAGCACGAAGCCGTTGGTCACCAGCGCCCGATAGGGCGCGGTCCCCCGCGTGCCCACGCTTTCCAGCAGCGAGGACTGGAACCAGCCGCGATGCTGGTCCGATCCTTCCAGGTACAGATCCGCCGGGAAGGGCAGCCCGTCGCGCCCCAGCACGAAGCGATGGCTCGACCCGCTCTCGAACCAGACATCGACGATGTCGAAGACCTGCTCATATTCCTCGGGGTCGCGCCCCTCGCCCAGGAAGCGCGCGGCCGGCGCGCTGTACCACACATCCGCCCCCTCGGCGCGGAAGGCGTCGACGATGCGCTGCATGACCGCCGGGTCGCGCAGCACCTCGCCGGTGCGCTTTTCCACGAAGACGGCGATCGGCACGCCCCAGGCGCGCTGGCGGCTGATGCACCAGTCCGGCCGGTCGGCGACCATCGCGGTCAGGCGGTT
>NZ_JABXXP010000417.1 GCF_013376155.1 Nguyenibacter vanlangensis | reverse complement strand
CCGAGACGATCCTGAAGCGGGAGAATGGGTTTTCAGTCTTCTTCGATCTGCTGTGTGATGCCATATCGGTGCGCACGCGGACGGCCGCGCGCCTGCCCGCATCCGGCAATCCGGTGCCGCGGCCCGACCGCGCGGTCGATCTGTGGCGCGAGCTGGTCCATCTGCGGGCCGAGACGGAACGATTCAATCTGGATAAACATCAGGCCATCCTGTCCGGCCTGTCGTTGGTGAGTGGAACATGACACGGCGCTATTACGTCACGACACCGATCTATTATGTGAACGGGGCGCCTCATATCGGCCATGCCTACACGTCGGTCGCGGCCGACGTGGTGGCGCGCTTCAAGCGCCTGGCGGGCCATGACGTCTTCTTCCTGACCGGCACCGACGAACACGGGCAGAAGGTCGAACAGGCCGCCCAGGCCGCGGGGGTCGAACCGATCGTCTTCGCCGACCGCGTCTCGGCCGATTTCCGCGCGATGTACGACGCGATGAACGTCTCGTACGACGATTTCATCCGCACCACCGAACCGCGCCACATCGCCGGCGCCTCGGCGCTGTGGGAACGGATCGCCGCGAACGGCCACATCTATCTCGGCGCGTACGAGGGCTGGTACGCCCTGCGCGACGAAAGCTTCTACAACGAGGACGAACTGCTCACCCGCCCCGACGGCACCCGGGTCGCGCCGACCGGCGCGCCGGTCGAATGGGTGCGCGAACCCTCCTATTTCTTCCGCCTGTCCGACTTCGCCGACCGGCTGCTCGCGCTGTACGAAACCCGCCCCGGCTTCGTCGAGCCCGCGTCCCGCCGCAACGAGGTCGCCAGCTTCGTCCGCCAGGGGCTGCGCGACCTGTCGATCAGCCGCACCAGCTTCCGCTGGGGCATCCCGGTGCCCGGCGACGCCGATCATGTGATGTATGTCTGGGTCGACGCGCTGGCCAACTACCTGTCGGCCGTCGGCTTCCCCGACCCCAATCACCCGCGCGCGCCCTTCTGGCCGGCCGACCTGCATCTGGTGGGCAAGGACATCCTGCGCTTCCACGCGGTCTACTGGCCGGCCCTGCTGATGGCCGCCGGGCTGGACCTGCCCGACTGCGTGTTCTCGCACGGATGGTGGACCATCGAGGGCGAGAAGATGAGCAAGTCGCTCGGCAACGTGGTCGACCCGCGCGAACTGGTCGCCGAATTCGGGCTGGATCCGGTCCGCTTCTTCCTGCTGCGGGAAATGCCCTTCGGCGGCGACAGCGACCTCAGCCGCAAGGCGATCATCAACCGGATGAATGTCGAGCTGGCGAACGACCTGGGCAACCTGGCGCAGCGCACCCTGTCGCAGGTCGCGCGCAATTGCGGCGGCCTCCTGCCCGCATGCGGCGCCCGGACCGAGGACGATCTGGCCCTGCTGGCCCAGGCCGACCTCCTGCCCACCCTGATGCACCAGCAGATCGACCGCCGCGCCCTGACCGACGCGCTCGAGGATGTCTGGCGGGTGATCCGCGCCTGCAACGCCTATATCGACCGTCAGGCCCCCTGGGCGCTGAAGAAGACCGATCCCGAGCGCATGGCGGTGGTCCTGCGCGTGCTGGCCGACGCCCTGCGCGTCATCGGCACGATGCTCCAGCCCTACATGCCCGACAGCATGGCCAGGCTGCTGGCCCAGCTTGGCGTGGCCGAGGACGAGCGCACGTTCGCCGCGCTGGCAACCCCGTTGCCGGCCGGCCGGGCGCTCCCCGCGCCGCAGGGCATCTTCCCCCGCTATGTCGAGGATACGCCGTCATGACGGGCCTGATCGATTCGCACTGCCATCTCGACCATTTCCCCGACGATGCGATCCCCGACCTGCTGGATCGCGCCCGCGCCGCGGGGGTCGAAGGCATGGTGACGATCGGCACCCGCCTGTCCCGCGCCGCGCAGCAGAAGGACCTGACCCGCTTCAGCCGGCCGGATTTGCGTGTCTGGTGCACGGTCGGCACCCATCCCGACCATGTCGAGGAGTGCACGGTGGCCGACGCGGCCGACATCGTCGCCCTGGCCGATGATCCGCGCGTGATCGGGATCGGCGAAAGCGGCCTGGATTACTTCCATGGCGCCGAGGCGGTGCGCCCGCTGCAGCAGGCGCGCTTCCGGGCCCATATCCAGGCGGCGCGCCGGATGAACCTGCCCCTGGTGATCCACGCCCGCGACGCCGATGACGACGTGGCGGCGATCCTGCGGGATGAGGTCGCGGCCGGCGGCCCGTTCCGCTTCCTGCTGCATTGCTTCGCCTCGGGGCCGGAACTCGCCCGGGTCGGGCTGGAACTGGGTGGCTATGTCAGCTTCTCCGGCATCCTGACCTTTCCACGCTCGGACGCGCTGCGCGACGTCGCGCGGACGATTCCGCCCGACCGGCTGCTGGTCGAAACCGATTCGCCGTACCTGGCGCCCGTGCCGCATCGCGGTCGCAGGAACGAACCGGCCTTCGTCGCCGACACCGCCGGGCGCCTGGCCGAACTCCGCGACATCGAGCCCGCGGCGCTGGCCGAGGTCACGACCGCCAATTTCCATCGCCTGTTCAGCCGGGCGGCCTGAGAGATGGAACTGGTGGTGCTGG
>NZ_JABXXP010000416.1 GCF_013376155.1 Nguyenibacter vanlangensis | reverse complement strand
CGACGCGGATGACGGCGCGATCACGACCGTCCTCGGCCTGGCCGCAGCCCTGCTGCCCGAACGGCCCGACCCGTCCGAACCCGCCACGCCGCTGAGCGAGGGGCTCGTCGCGGCCCGTTCGCTGTCGATCCTGGTCGTCGAGGACAACATCGTCAACCAGAAGGTCCTGTGCAAGACCCTCTCCCGGGTCGGCCATCGCTGGCGCGCCGCCGCGAATGGCGAGGAAGCGTTGGAACGTCTGGAGGCGGAGTCATTCGACCTGGTGCTGATGGACCTCAACATGCCCGTCATGAACGGGATCGAGGCGACCAAGCTCTATCGCTTCTCCGAGGTCGGCGCCGGCGCCAGCCTGCCGATCGTGGCGCTGACGGCGGACGGCACGCAGGAAACCCAGGCCCGGTGCCGCGAGGCCGGGATGAACGGATTCCTGCTGAAACCGATCGAAATCGAGGCCCTGCTGCAGACGATCGATGCGCTCGTTCCCGCTTCGGCCGGGCAACGCCCCGCGCGTCCGGAACCGCTCGCCCCGCCGCCGCCGCTGGTGGAGCGGGCCGTCATCGTCCCGTTCCCGGCCGTCACGCTGAACCGCAAGATGGTGCAGGACCTGCAGGCATTGGGCGGCACCCAATTCCGCGCCGACCTCATCGGCGATTTCCTGACCGACGCGGCGGCCATCATCGACCGGATGGCGGATGCGCTGGCGGCGGGCAAATGGACCGTGCTGCTGGACGAGGCCCATTCATTGCGCAGCGCCGCGGCGAATGTCGGGGCCGAACGGCTGACATCGCTCTGCCAGGAATGGCGGGGCTTCGACTTCAATCGGGGGACCGGTGCGGCCCATGCCCATCTTCTCGCCATCCGGCAGGAAATGGACAAGGTGCACGAGGCCCTGTTCCCCTACACGATCCTGTCGCCCCAGGACGGCATCGCTCCATAAGGACCGGCCCCACTGGCGGGCAGACCGCGGCGCATGATCGGCCTGCGTCGCGGTTCGCCCGCCAGGTGACCGGCCGCCAGTGACCGGCCGCCGTTCAACCGGCGGCGCTGGCCGGCTCGTCGGACTGGATGCGGCGGTTCTGGGCATTGACCAGCCGCAGCATCTTGCGCAGGTCGCTCTCCGTCAGGCGCATGGCGGCGTCCACCCAGATATCGGTGACGTCGCGCAGTTCCTGATGGCTGACCGGGTTGACCAGTTGCCGGGTCCGCAGGATCGCCTCGTGCGCGTTGTAGCGCCGGTCCAGGCGCGCCAGGTGCTCGCGGACGGTCGCCTCGCCGTCGCCCGGCTCGGCCAGTACGTCGATGATCCCCATGTCATGCAGATCGGCGGCGCTGTAGGTCTGGCCGCTCAGGATCATCTTTTCGGCCATGCGCGCGCCGATGCGCCGTGTCAGCAGCGTATAGGCCCCCATGCCCGGGAACAGGTTGAACAGGATTTCCGGCAGGCCGAACTTGGCATGTTTCTCGGCCACGATGATATTGCACGACAGCGCGGCCTCGAAACCGCCGCCCAGCGCGTCCCCCTGCACCAGGGCCACGCTGGTGACGAAATGCCCATATCCGTCGGCATTGGCGAAGACCACGTCCACGCAGCCATGGGCATAGCGGCGCAGCCCTTCGCGGTCCTTCTGCATGATCTTTTCGGCGAACAGCGCCAGGTCGCCGCCCAGGTTGAAGATCCCCGGCACCCGTGATCCAACCACGACGTAACGGAACGGCAGGCTTCCGCCCGTCGCGTCCGCCACCGCATGGATCCGGTGCTGGATCGTCCGCAGGTCGCGCAGCAGCGGCGGCGAGAAGCTGGGCCGGCCATCCGGCCGCATGAAGGTCCACAGGGTCCGTCCTGCCGGATCGAACGAAACCTCGACGTTCGGCAGGCTTTCGATCGTGGTGGGCTCGGGTACGCTGCGCAGGCCGTGCAGCGGACGCCCGGACATCAGGGTGGGGTTCAGCGCGGTGGCAATGGACGAGACGGCCTGGATGCTGGATTTCGACGACATGATCTTCTCCTGACAGGATGCCGGACGGACGCTGCAATGCACCCGATGTGCCGTCGGACCGCCTCGGCCGGCGAAAGCCTAGCTGCCAGGCCGTGTGTCGTCATTGATGATGAAGCATGCCTTGCCCGTGCATGACGAACAATCCTGATAGGTTGCCCGGAAGACACGGCCGGCCATGCCGGAGAATTTCGGCGCATCACATCGCGCCTCGGCCACCCCGCGGGTGGCCGATGGAACGGAAATACATATTTTCAATAGATTGCCGGTCATGCAGAACATCTCCGGCGACGGACGGTACAGTTGATTTTTAAATTATTTCTTAAAATCCTGCGCCATGTTCGCCGGATTTCGGAAAAGCGTCCGGCCCGTCAACCGACACGCCATCCCGCGCAACGCGCGGCGTGGTCAGGCGCGGACTGTCTCCGCCATGATGGGGGTGCGGGATGCGCCGGTGTCGGTGCGATAACCATCCGGATGGGCCAGGCGCCAGCGATAGGCCGTCTCGACGATTTCGTCCAGCGTCACGAAGCGCGGAATCCAGGATGTCTCGGCCCGCAACCGCGCCGCGCCGGCGACCAGCCGCGCGGGATCGCCGGGAC
>NZ_JABXXP010000415.1 GCF_013376155.1 Nguyenibacter vanlangensis | reverse complement strand
CGACCTGTCGGTCGCGGCGCGGTTCGTCTTCATCGGCGCGGGCGGCGGCGCGCTGCCGCTGTTGCAGAAAACCGGGATTCCCGAAGCGAAAGGCATTGCGGGCTTTCCGGTCAGCGGCCAGTTCCTGCGCTGCACCAACCCGGAACTGGCCGCCCGGCACCATGCGAAAGTCTATGGCAAGGCGTCGGTCGGCGCGCCGCCGATGTCGGTGCCGCATCTGGACACGCGGGTGATCGAGGGCAGGACCGGCCTGCTGTTCGGGCCCTATGCCGGGTTTTCGACCAAATTTCTCAAGCAGGGCTCGCTGTGGGACCTGCCGAAATCGATCCGCATGGATAATCTGGGGGCGATGCTGGCGGTGGCGCGCGACAATATGCCGCTGACCCGCTATCTGATCGGCCAGATCCTGCAATCGAACACGGCGCGCCTGGCGGCGCTGCGTGACTTCGTCCCCACCGCCCGCGCCGAGGATTGGGACCTGATCGTGGCCGGCCAGCGCGTGCAGGTCATCAAGTCGGATGCGAAGCGGGGCGGGGTGCTGCAGTTCGGCACGGAAATCGTGACCGGCGCCCAGGGCAGCGTGGCGGCCCTGCTGGGGGCCTCGCCCGGCGCGTCCACTGCCGTGCCGATCATGCTGACGATCATCGCCAGATGCTTCCCCGTCGAGATGGCGCGCTGGACCCCGCGCCTGAAGACGATGATCCCGTCCTTCGGGGCGAAGGTGGCGGAGGATGCCGCCCTGTGCGCCCATGTGCGGGACTGGACGATGCGCGTGCTGGAACTGGAAGGCTGATCGGTCAGCCGGCCACCCCGGCATCCCCTGCCGCATCGACCAGACGGCGCAGCCCGGTGACGATGTCGTCGAACATTCCGGCCGTCAGCCGGCCGGTATTCGTGTTGAGGCGCGACACGTGGTAGCTGTCGCACAGGATGGCCCCGTTCGGGAGCGTGGTGCGTGCGCCGTGGGCGAAGCCGGGGCGTGGCCGCAGGTCGCAGGCGGCGACCACCGCGTGATGGGCCACCGCGCCCAGCGACAGGACGGCGCGCAGGCCGGGCATGCAGGCCAGTTCCGATTGCAGGAAGCGGTTGCAGGTGCGGATTTCCCGCGCGATCGGCCGATTGGCGGGGGGCGCGCAGCGCACGGCATTGACGATGCGGCAATCCTGCAGGCGTAGTCCGTCCGACGGGTCGCCGCCATAGCGCCCGGCGGCGAAGCCGTGCCGTATCAGCGTCTCATAGAGCAGGGTGCCGGCATAATCGCCGGTAAAGGGGCGGCCGGTCCGGTTCGCGCCCCGCACGCCCGGGGCCAGGCCGACGATCAGGAGGCGCGCCCGGGGGCTGCCCCACGGGGGGACCGGATCATTCCACCAATCCGGATGGGCCTGCCGGTTGGCCCGCCGATAGGCGACCAGCCGGGGGCACGCCGGGCAGTCGCGCGGCGGCAATTCCGGCGCGCCGGGTCCGGACATGGCCGGACCGATGGAATCGGATCCGGCGGAATCGGGCCGGCCGGGATCAGGGCCGGAGGGGTCAGGCGTCGTGGTCGAGTTCGCTCAACTGGTCGGCCGGGTGCCGGATGGGCGCATTCTGCTGGCGGGCCGGGCGCGCCTCGGACTGGCGGCGCGTGAATTGCGGCGCGATGTCGGCCAGGTCGATGAACTGGTCCGCCTGGCGGCGCAGATCGTCGCCGATCAGCGGCGGCGAGGTCCGGATGGACGACACGACCGAGGTGCGCACCCCCTGCCGCTGCACGGATTCGAGCAGGCGGCGGAAATCGGCGTCGCCGCTGAACAGTACGGCGTGGTCGATCTTCGACGCCATCTCCATCATGTCGACGGCCAGTTCGATATCCATGTTCCCCTTCACCCGCCGGCGGCCGTTCTGGTCGATGAATTCGCGCGCCGTCTTGGTGACCAGGAAATAGCCGTTATAGACCAGCCAATCGGTCAGAGGCTTCAGCGGGGAATATTCCTCGTTCTCGAGGATGGCGGAGTAGTAGTAGGCCCGCACCACGTGCGTCTTCGCCCGGAAGAAGGCCAGCAGATTGCGGTAATCCACGTCGAAGCCCAGATGACGCGACGCGGAATAGAGGCTGGCTCCATCGATGAAGAGACATACGCGCTCATTGGGTTGAAAAAACATGCCGAATGATTCCTGTCGCGTCCTGGTGCATGAGGCGTCGGAAAGCGCGAAGTCCAAAGAGTGCGCATTCGCCGGCTTGACGTCCCGTCCGTATGGGCAAGATAAATTGAGCGCGATATAAATGATATAACGGAAATGACTGGAAAAGGCATTTTCCGTAAAAAAAACCGGATTGTAGCCGCCGCGTTCCGGTCTGCCGCCAGCATGCCGGGTTAATGTCTGGTTTCGTGCACGCTATGGTTGCAAGGCATCTTGGAAAAGGCAACGGATACCGGTGATTCTGATCGCGATCGGGGCGAACCTGCCGCATGCGGACGGCGCGACGCCGCTGGAAACCTGCCGCTGGGCGGCGGCGCAGGTCGCGGCGATTCCCGGATTGCGCGTCGTCGCGCGGTCGCGCTGGTACGAAAGCGCGCCGATTCCGCCATCCGGGCAACCGCCCTATGTCAACGGC
>NZ_JABXXP010000414.1 GCF_013376155.1 Nguyenibacter vanlangensis | reverse complement strand
CGCCCAGCGCGCGCTGGCCCGGGTCATAGGGATTGCTGCAGCCGGCGAGCGCCAGCAGGCCGGCGCCGAGGATCGCGGAGCGAGCCAGAAGGGGGGCATGCACGCGGATCGTCATGGTCAATATCCTCATCGAAATCGCCAGGCGCCTCGCACATGAGGCGGCTGGATTGTCATGTGACGGGGAACTGTCGGTCCCGCTCATGAATTCCGCGCGGCGTTTCGGTGGCGAAAACAGGGCAGCGCGAAAGGCGGAACGCGGAAGGCGGGACCGGGTCCTCTCGACGCAGGGAATATGGGGAGGCGTACAGGGTCCGGCAGCCGGGCGACGGCAAATTTTTTCAACCGATCGAAGGGCGATCCGAAGGGCGGCCGGAATGACGGCCCGGATGGCGGCCCGGATGACATATGAAAAGCACGAATTAATGTCCGTGGGCCTTGCCCAGGGGGCGCGGCCCCGGTAAGCCCTCGCCCTGATCCGACAGTACCGGTTAACGTGCGCGCGGCCCGCCGCCGTGGCGCATCCGCCGGCCGGGGTCGTGCTTGTTCGCGGGAGTTCTGCATGTTTGCTCGTCTGCTGGGTCTTTTGTCGGCCGACATGGCCATTGACCTCGGCACGGCCAATACGCTCGTCTATGTCAAGGGACGCGGCGTCGTTCTGAACGAACCGTCGGTGGTGGCGATCGCCGACGTGCGCGGCAAGAAGCAGGTCCTGGCGGTGGGCGAGGAAGCCAAGCAGATGGTCGGGCGGACGCCCGGCAACATCACCGCGATCCGGCCGCTGCGCGACGGCGTCATCGCCGATTTCGAAGTCGCCGAAGAAATGATCAAGCATTTCATCCGCAAGGTGCATAACCGCCGGATGTTCGCCAGCCCGCTGATCATCGTCTGCGTGCCGTCGGGCTCGACCGCGGTCGAGCGCCGCGCCATCCAGGAAAGCGCGGAAAGCGCCGGAGCGCGCAAGGTGTTCCTGATCGAGGAGCCGATGGCGGCGGCGATCGGCGCCGGCCTGCCGGTCACCGAGCCATCGGGCAGCATGATCGTCGATATCGGCGGCGGCACCACCGAGGTCGCGGTGATCTCGCTGGGCGGCATCGTCTATGCCCGGTCGGCCCGTGTCGGCGGCGACAAGATGGATGAGGCGATCATTTCCTATATCCGCCGTACCCATAACCTGCTGATCGGCGAAAGCTCGGCCGAGCGGATCAAGATCGAGCTGGGGTCGGCGCTGCCGCCGGACGATTACCAGGATGACGGCGGCTGGCGTGAGGTCAAGGGCCGGGATTTGATCAACGGCGTGCCGCGGGAGGTCGTGGTCTCGCAGGCGCAGATCGCCGAGAGCCTGGCCGAGCCGGTCAGCCAGATCGTCGATGCCGTCACCACCGCGCTGGAAAACACGCCGCCGGAACTGGCCGCCGACATCGTGGACAAGGGGATCGTGCTGACGGGCGGGGGGGCGCTGCTCTATCGGCTGGACGACGTGCTGCGCCGTTCGACGGGCCTGCCGGTCACGGTGGGCGAGGACGCGCTGTCCTGTGTGGCGCTGGGGACCGGGCGCGCGCTGGAAGAAATGAAACGGCTGAAGAACGTACTGACCAGCATGTACTGATACTGACCGCGGAAGAGGCGAGCCGGGCGCGCGCCGCGCGTCCGGGACAGGCACGGGCAAGGGGGCGGGGGTGATGAAGATCCCGCGGAACGACGGCGAGCGGATCGGCGACGCGACCGGGCGGCATCTGTCGTGCGGGGGTGCCGCGCGATGATTCCGCTGTCCATCCCGCTGCGCCAGGCCCTGGACAAGCTGGTGCTGCCGTTCCTGATCGTCGCGGCGCTGGGCGTCATGCTGCTGGGACAGGCGGATCGCCCGCTGGCCGAGCGGATGCGCATGGAGGTCGCCGATCTGCTGGCGCCGGCCTATGGGATGATCGCCTGGCCGCAGGCGCGGATCCGCTTCCTGGTCGGCCGGGTGCGCGACATGGGGCGGGTCGAGGCCGAAAACCAGCGCCTGCGTGCCGAGAACGCCAATCTGCGCCATTGGTACGACGTCGCGGCCGCCCTGGCCGACGAGAACGCGACCCTGAAGGCCAACCTGCACTGGATGCCGGATCCGGAATCGTCCTTCGTCACCGGCCGCGTGGTGCGCGACGCCAGCGGGCTGTATGCCCGCAGCGTGCTGGTGGCCGCCAGCGTCGATGCGGGAATCCGCAAGGGCGAGATCGCGCTGGACGCGTCGGGCCTGGTCGGGCGGGTGACCGAAACCGGAATCCGCTCGGCGCGGGTGCTGCTGGTGACGGATGAGTCCAGCCGCATTCCGGTCACTCTGGAAGTCAGCCACGGGGCGGCTATAATGGCGGGGGACAATTCAGCTACTCCGCGCCTGATCTATTACCCGCAGGATAATCCGCCGATCGAGGGAGAACGTGTCGTCACCAATGGCGAGATCGATTCACTGCCCCCTGGCCTGCCCGTCGGCCGGGTCCATTATCCGCGTCCCGGGCAGCCGGTCGTCGTTCCGGCGGCGATGCTGGGGCATCTCGACATCGTCCGGATCTTCGATTACGGCCGCGGGGCGGTGGTCGCGCCGGACGCGCCGGGGCGCGTGCCC
>NZ_JABXXP010000413.1 GCF_013376155.1 Nguyenibacter vanlangensis | reverse complement strand
TGATGAACGGGGCCGGGCAGCCGGACATGGCGATCCCGCGCCTGGCCGGCGCCGCCCCGGCCTATCTGCAGCAGCAGCTTTCCTTCTTCGCCGCCGGCAAGCGCACCAGCTTCTGGATGACCCCGTTCGCCCGGGCGCTGACGCCGCAACAGATGCGCGCCGTCGCGGCCTATTACGCGGCACAGTCCGCCCCCGTCGAAGCCGATGCCGAGGCACTGGTGCCGGTGCCGGCCGGCCGCCACGCCCGCGGCCAGACGGTATTCGAAACCGGGGGCGGAGGTGCCGGGGTCATGCCCTGCGCGGGCTGCCACGGGCCGGCGGGGCAGGGCATGGGCCCCTTTCCGCCTCTGGCGGGGCAGTCCGCCCCCTATGTGCTGGGGCAGTTGCGCCGCTGGAAACGGGGCAGCGATCGCGACCCGATGGGCAAGATCATGGTCATGGAGGTCCGGGGAATGAATGATGCCGACATGCAGGCGGTCGCCGCCTTCGTCCAGAGCCTGTCCGGAAACGGCCCAGGAAGCGGCTCCGGAAACGCCCAATGACCATGGAAAGCAACGGCGATCTGCCGCCGCTCCCCGGATCGGTGCGCCCGGTCGGCACCTGGGTGGTCGGCGGCGTGCTGGCGGCCGCCATCCTGCTGGTCTGGGGCCTGGTGTCGTTGATTTTCCTTCATCGCGCATGACGCAGGGAGAGCGGTGATGAGCGAGGAACAGGGCATGACCCCCTTCGAGGCGGCGTTCCATGCCTCGGCCGAACGGCACGAACGGGTCTGGACGTTCTGCGTGATCGTCATGCTGGCGCTGCTGACGATCGGCACGATGTTCTATGTGGTGCGGGATTACGGGCTGGTGTCCGCGACAGGCGCCTTCTACGCCGACCCGGCAGACCCGGCGCGAGAGGCCGCGTTCGCCGACGGCAAGATCGTGCGGACGGGGCCGAACGCCTATGCGGTCTACGTGGTGGGGCGGGCCTGGCACTGGTCGCCCGACGTGATCCACGTGCCCGCCGGGGCCGAAATCACCTTTTACGTCACCAGCGCCGACGTGCTGCACGGTTTCGAAATCCAGGGCACGGCGGTCAACCTGACGGCGGTGCCGGGCGTGGTGGGCTCGGTGAAATACACGTTCCGCCGCCCGGGCGTGTACCACATCATCTGCAACGAATATTGCGGCATGCTGCACCATGCCATGGTCGCGCGGATCGTCGTCACGCCGTCGCAAGCCGTCACGACGGGGACCCCGTCATGAATATCCAGGTCGCAACGCAGGCCGCCGGACCGCGCGCGGACACCGGGCGCGACGCAGGCATTGGGCGCGACGCGGCCATGCGGCGCATGATGCTGGCTTTCCTGGTCGCGGGCTTCGGCGCCCTTTTGGTCGGCGCCACCATCGGGCCGCTGCAGGCGCTGAACTATGCCGGGATCAACGCCTATCCGTCCCTGCGGCCGCTGCTGCAGACCTATTATCAGGGCCTGACGATCCACGGCGTGCTGAACGGCTATGTCTTCACCTTCTTCGTCACCTGCGGGCTGCTGGTCTACCTGCCGGCGCGCGAACTGGGGGTGGCGCCGGGCCTGGCGCTGTGGCGCGTCTGTTTCGGGCTGATGGCGGCGGGTACGGCCTGCCTGCTCTATGCCATGTTCGACAATTCGTCCTCGGTGCTGTGGACGTTCTATCCGCCGCTGAAGGGCAGCCCGTTCTTCTATTTCGGCATGACCCTGCTGACGATCGGCAGCACGATGCCGCTGCCGATCCTGCTGGCGATGCGCGCCACGTGGAAGCGCGCCCGCCCCGGCCAGGTCACGCCGCTGGTCACCTATATGAGCCTGGTGACCATGCTGATGTGGGTGATGGCCGGCATCGGCGCGCTGGCCGAGCTGGTGCTGCAGCTCGACCCGTGGTCGATCGGGCTGATCGCCGCCGTCGATCCGATCATCGACCGCACGCTGTTCTGGCTGACCGGACACCCGATCGTCTATTTCTGGCTGATGCCGGCCTATATTTCCTGGTACGGGCTGCTGTCGCGCCAGGCGGGCGGCAAGCTGGTGTCGGACCCGATGGCACGGCTGACCTTCGCGCTGCTGATGGTGTTCGCCCTGCCGGTGGGCACCCACCACCAGTTCGCGGACCCCGGCTTTTCGCAGGTCTGGCGCGGCATCCTGGTCGTGCTGACCATGTCGGTGGCGATGCCCAGCCTGATCACCGCCTTCACCCTGGGGCTCAGCCTGGAATATGCCGGGCGGCTGCGCGGCGGGACCGGACTGTTCGGCTGGTTCCGCGCCCTGCCCTGGGGCGATCCCAGCGTCGCGGCACAGGTGCTGGCGGCCGTGACCTTCATCCTGGGCGGCGCCACGGGCATCGTGAACGGAAGCTGGCAGTTGGACGCCATCGTCCACAATACCATTTTCGTCCCCGGCCATTTCCACGTCACGGTCGGCAGCGTGACGGCGATGACCTTCATGGCCATCACCTTCTGGATGGTGCCGCATCTGACCGGCCGGCGGCTGGTCAGCCGGCGCCTGGCGCTGGCGGCCGCCTGGCTGTGGTTCGCGGGGATGATGCTGTTCGCCGTGGGCATGCAATGGGCCGGGCTGTATGGCGTGCC
>NZ_JABXXP010000412.1 GCF_013376155.1 Nguyenibacter vanlangensis | reverse complement strand
CAGATGGAGGCGTCGCGCCGGGCGCTGGGGCGGCTGGGCGTGCGGCCGCCCGCGCTGCTGAACTGGATCTATTGCGTGGGCTGGGACGCGGTGAACAACGTGCCGGCGGCCACCGCGCTGATCGCCTTCCTGTCGGTTGCGGCGGGGGTGAGCCCGCCCTTCTGGCTGGCGCTGGGGGGGCTGGCGGCGGTGCAGATGCTGGCCAGCATCTATGGCCACGACATGGTGCAGGCGTTGCAGAAATATCTGGGCGCGGCGCTGCTGGCGGCCTTTGCGGTGATCGGGGCCCTGTGCCTGCGCCAGGGGGTGGAACAGGGGACGCTGACGGTCGCGGGGGCCCACCATCCGCCCGGGGTGGCGACGATTCTGCTGGCGGTGGCGATCCTGGCCAGTTTCAACCTGTCCTGGGCGTCCTATTCGTCGGATTACACGCGCTATCTGCCGGCGGATGCCGACCCGCGCCGGGTGGTATGGCTGGCGCTGGCCGGGCTGCTGGGATCGGCGGTGCCGTTCCAGGTGCTGGGGCTGCTGACGGCGTCCAGCGTCGCCGAGCCGTCGCCCACCGCGGTGATCGCCAGCCTGCAGCACGCGGCGGGGCCATTGGGGCCGATGGTGCTGGCGGTGATCGCGCTGTCGTCGGTCACGGGCAATTCGTTCAACGACAATACCGCCAGCTACAGCCTGATTTCGGCGGGCATCCATGTGCCGCGCGTGCTGGCGGCGGTGATCACCGCGTCGCTGGGCTATGTCCTGGCGGTGGCGGGAGCGGGGCGGTATGCGGCGCTGTATACCGATTACCTGGTGGTGACGATGTACTGGATCGCGCCGTGGATCGGCATCGTGCTGGCCGACTGGTACCTGGGCGACAGGATGCCGCGCCCGGTGCCGCCGGGCTGGACGCGGGGGGCGACGATCTTCGTCGTCATGTCGGTGGCGACCATTCTGCTGTTTTCGACCAGCCAGCTTTATACCGGCCCGGTCGCGCGGTGGCTGGGCGGGGCGGATATCGGCTATTATGTCGGCTTCGCCGGGGCGGCGCTGTGGTACGGGCGGGGAGCCGCGCGCCGGTCCACCGCGCGGGTGGGCGCGTGAATCGAGCATGAATCCCTGTCGCCCCTTCATCACGCGGCCGGTGATGACGACGCTGCTGTCGATGGCGCTGGTGATCGCCGGGCTGTTCGGCTATCGCGCGCTGCCGGTGGGGGACCTGCCGAACATAGCGGTGCCGATCATCTATGTGGTCGCGACCCAGCCCGGGGCGTCGCCGCAGCAGATGGCGTCTTCGGTCACCACGCCGCTGGAGCGGCGGCTGGGGCAGATTTCGGGCATCAGCAGCATCGAGTCCGATTCGACCGACAGCACGGCGTTCATCCTGCTGACCTTCGACGACAGCCGGAACATCGACGGCGCGGCCAACGACGTGCAGGCGGCGCTGCGCGCGGCGATGCAGGACATGCCGGCCACCTTGGACATGGTGCCGCAATATTGGAAGGCCAATCCGGCCGACAGCCCGATCATGGTGATGGCGCTGACGTCGGATACGCGGCCGATCGCCGAGCTGTACGACATCATGCAGACCCACCTGCAGCCGATGCTGTCGCAGGTGAAGGGCGTGGGGTGGATCCAGATCACCGGCAGTTCGGCGCCCGCCGTGCGGGTGGAGATGGACCCGTATCCGCTGTTCAAATACGGGATCGGGTTCGAGGATATCCGATCGGCCCTGGCGTCGGCCAATGCCAACACGCCCAAGGGATTCGTCGATGTGGGCACCCAGCGCTACACGCTGGCGACCAACGACCAGGCGCGGCACGCGGCGCAGTATCGCGACCTGGTGGTGGGGTACCGCAACGGCCGCCCGGTGCGGCTGGCGGACCTGGCCGAGGTGCATGACGGGGTGCAGGACGAGCGGCAGACCGGCTATTTCAACAATCATCGCGCGGTGATGGCCATCGTCCGGCCGCAGCCCGGGGCGAATGTCATCCGCGTGATGGACGCGATCCGCGCCCGCACGCCGGCGATGATCGCCGCCCTGCCGGCGGGCGTGACCCTGACCCCGGCGATGGACCGGTCGATCACCATCCGCGCGTCGCTGGGCGATACGCAACTGACGCTGCTGATTTCGGTGCTGCTGGTGGTGGCGGTGGTGCTGGTGTTCCTGCGGGCGCCGCGATCGACGCTGATCCCCGCGATCACGGTGCCGATCTCGCTGGCCGGGACGCTGGCGGCGATGTACCTGCTGGGATTCTCGCTGGATACGCTGTCGCTGATGGCGCTGACGATCGCAACCGGGTTCGTGGTCGACGACGCGATCGTGGTGGTGGAGAACATCGCGCGCCACATGGAGGCCGGGCAGTCGCGCGCCGAGGCCGCGATGCGGGGGGCGGGCGAGATCGCGTTTACCGTGCTGTCGATCACCATCGCGCTGGTCGCGGTGTTCCTGCCGCTGCTGCTGATGCCGGGGACGCCGGGCAAGATCTTCTATGAATTCGCGATGACGCTGGCGGTGACGGTGACGGTGTCGCTGTTCCTGTCGATCAGCCTGACGCCGATGATGTGCGGCCTGCTGCTGGACGTGGCGCACGGCGCGCCGCTGCCGGCGGGGGCGTCGGCGCTG
>NZ_JABXXP010000411.1 GCF_013376155.1 Nguyenibacter vanlangensis | reverse complement strand
CGCGCCCTCGCCGCGCGGCAGGATCAGCGCGGCGGGATCGGCCGGCGGCCTGATGGCGTTCTGCACATATTGCAAGATCGTGTCGTAATAGGAATTGTCGCCCACCAGCACCGCGCCGGTCACCCGCATGCCGTCGGCCGACAGCACCAGCCGGCGATACGATCCCTCGGCCTCGCCGATGAAGCGATAGCTGCTCGAACCTTCTTCCGCCCCGTGCGCATCGCCGATCGACCCGACATCGACGCCCAGCAGCTTCAGCTTGGTGGACATGTCCGCGCCGGCAAAGGCCGCGTCCTCGCCGGCCAGCACGGCGGCGGCGGTGCGCGCCATCGTATAGCCGGGGGCCACCAGCCCGAAGACCCGGTCCCGCCAAGCCGCACATTCGCCCACCGCGAAGATATGCGGGTCGGAGGTGCGGCACTGGTCGTCGACGGCGATGCCGCCCCGGCTGCCGATCGCCAGCCCGCACTCCCGCGCCAGCCGGTCCTGCGGGCGGATCCCGGCGGAAAACACCACCAGGTCGGTTTCCAGCCATGTCCCGTCGGAAAAGTTCAGGCGATGGCGAAGGGTTTCACCGGCCGCGATCTCGCTTGTAGCATGGGCGGTCCGCACCGCGATCCCCAGCGATTCGATCCGCCGGCGCAGGGCGCGGCCGCCCTCGTCGTCCAGTTGCACGGGCATCAGCCGCGGGGCGAATTCCACCACGCAGACCTCCAGCCCCAGCGCCTTGACCGCGTTGGCCGCTTCCAGCCCCAGCAGCCCGCCGCCGATGACCACGCCGTGGCGCGCGCCCTGTGCGGCGGCGCGGATCGTGTCCAGATCGTCCAGCGTGCGATAGACCAGGCCGGCGGTACCGCTGTTGCCGGGCACCGGCGGCACGAAAGGCGTCGATCCCGTCGCAATAATTAGCGATTCATAGGCAAAGCTGCCGCCATCGGTCTCGATGGTCCTGGCCGCGCGGTCGATGCGGTTGACCATCGCGCCCAGATGCAGCGTCATGCCATGCGCGTCGTGGAAATCCTCCTCGTGCAGCCGCAGCGCCAGCGCGTCCCGCCCGGTCATGTAGTCGGTCAGATGCACCCGGTCATAGGCATGGTGCAGTTCGGCGCCGAAGACGTGGATCCGATGCGTCTCGTGCAATCCCTGGGTCACAAGCTGCTCGGCGCAATAATGCCCGACCATGCCGTTGCCGATGACGATGATGTTGTTTTGGCTGCTCATGATTCTCTGCTCCCGGCCCATCCCGATCAGAATGTGAAATCCATCGTCTGCATGTAGAACGCGCCGTCCCGCGCCCCGGCCCTGTGCATGCCCTGCGACGCCGCGAAGCCCGCGATGTCGTGGGTCCATGTCCAGTGCGGCGCGAAACGCCACGCCAGTTGCGCCTGCGGGATGGCGCCGATGAAGCCGCCGGACAAATTGTTCCGCCAGCCATAGATCCGCCCCGTGCCATAGACCGCGTCCTGCGTGCTGGCGCGCCAGAACAGCGGAACATGCAGCCTGAAATGCACTGTCCTGCTCAAGGATAGATCGGAAACGGGTCCGACGCCGACCAGATTCTGCGATGTCAGAGACAGGGTGACGTCATTGTAATAGGGCAGCGGGAAATAGGGCGTGGCGAACGTGCCCACGGCACCGTCCCGGCTGCGATACGAACCGCCGGAAAACAGATCGGCCTGCACCCCCAGCGCCGGCCTGGCCGGCAGGTCCGGACGGCTGTACAGCACCGACCCGTTGACCGCATAGGCCCGCACCGGCCGGGTCGGCCCCGCATTCTTCGCCGGCCTGAACTGGCCCCCCTGGAACACGCCGGTCAAATCCAGCTTGACCGGGCCGGCATTGCCCCACAGGCGCAGCCCGACATTGTCGCGCCGCGTCGATCCCGCTTCGGCCCCGCCCGGCGTGGCGGTGGGAATGGCGGCAGGCGCGCCCCCGTACAGATAGCCGATGAAGAACAGATCGGCGAAAATCTGGCTCTTGCGGCCCAGCAGGGTAAAGCCCGGCAGCGCGGCCGAGCCATAGGCGCCGTACATCCGCGCATTATAGTTCGTGCCGTCCGAAAACGCGCCGACCGGCAGCTTGTCGGTCTGCATGAAATCGAACAAATCGAGGCGGAAGCGCGTCCAGACCGCATAGCCGCGAAACCCGTCCCAGCTCTGCTGGACATTGGGCAGGTCGCGCGCCGACTGCATCGAAACCGGCGCGTCCAGGAACACCTGCCGCCCGCCGATCACCCCGGTGCGGGCCCCCAGCATCGTGCCCGTCACCTCCAGGATACCCTGCTGCAGGTCCGGCCGCTCGCGCTGCGTCCCGGTCTGGTAGCCGTATGAGTTCGATCCCCCCGCCACGCCGTACAGGAATTCGGCATAGGCCCGGACATGCGCGCCCAGATGCAGGTCGGCGCCATATTGGCTGCGCAGCAGCACGCGGCTGGCGTCGGTCTTGCCCGCCATGCCGATCAGAGGCCGGTTCTCGAAGACATAGCGCAGCCGTTCCTCGCCGCTCAGCGTCAGCCAGATATCGCCCTTGTCGGTCAGCGGGATGTATTTCAGCCGGTTGAACCAGTCCCGGCGGCGCTGCGCGGGCGGCGCCGCGGCCCGGTCGCGCCAGTCCTCGGCCCAGCGGACCTGGC
>NZ_JABXXP010000410.1 GCF_013376155.1 Nguyenibacter vanlangensis | reverse complement strand
CCCGGCCCGGCTGCCGCCCGCTCCCCACCCGAAAGGCCGTGGGCGCGACCAGGCCGCCGAAGCAAAGACCCTGAACCGGCCGGGCAGACGAAACCCGCCCGCCCCCTTCCCGGCCCGCTTCAGGGGGGTGCCGTCTCCAGAAACCGCGCCACGTCCTGCGGGGCAAGCTGGGGATGCAGGATCGCCCGCAGCGCGGCGGGACCGAGATGGCGGAGATCATCGTTGAAATCCGCCAGCCGTGGCGACAGGGCAATCAGGTCGATCCCGGCGTCGCGGGCGCGCCCGGCGAGAGTCTCCAACGCATGGTCTCCGGCCGGATCGTCATCCCGCACGACATAGAGACGGCGCAACAGCGGCGGGAAGACCATGGCGGCGAGATGGCCTGCGGAGAGACAGGCGGTCAGCGGCAGATCGGGCAGGACCTGCCGGAGCGAGAGGACTGTCTCGATCCCTTCCCCGGCGGCCAGCACATCGGATGCCACACCGAAGCGCACGGCATGACCGAGCAGGTCTCCCAGCGCCCGGCGCGGGACATCGACCGGGGCCTTGCCGCTCCCGTCCGCCGCCAGCCAGGTCCGATGCACGCCGGTCAGGGTGCCGTCGAGATCGGTGACGGCGGCGATCAGCGTCGGCCAGGTCTCCGTGGGACCGTCATCGTCCGGGCGATAGTAGCAGGTCGGATGAAAGCGCAGCGCCGTGCTGTCGGGAAGCCGTTTCAGGTCGCGATGCCGCAGATAGGCCGCCGCCAGCGTGCCGGGCAGTGGACGGGTCATCACCCACAAGCGCCGCGCCGCTTCCGTATAACCGGACGGGCTACGGTCGATCGCCGGATGGTCCGCGCGCGATACCGGCCTGGGCTCCGGATGCGGCAGGCTGAGGAACGCGCGCGCCTCGTCGGCAACGTCGCGGAAATCGAGCAACCCGCAGCTTTCGCGGATGACATCCAGCAGGTCGCCATATTCACCCGAGGCTGCATCAGCCCAACGCCCGGCCGCCCTGCGACCTTCCGATGGGCAGTGCAGGCGCACATACATCGACCGGCCCGCCGTATTACGCACATCGCCGACCAGCCAGTAATTGCCATATCGCCGCCCGGCCGAGAGATAATGGCGGCAGACCGCCTCGACCTGCTCCGCCAGACGGCGGGCCAGATCGCCGGCATCCGCTCTGCCATGTCCAGTCATTGCGCCCTCCCGGCAGGCTTGATGCCGCCATAATCTGCCGCTAACGGCGGTGCGGACGGGCCACAGCCCGCATCGAAAAGGAACCGTAGATGAAGATTACCGAACTGGTCGATCATATCGCCAGCGCCGCCGACCTTACCAAGACCGACGCGCGCAAAGCCGTCGACGCCCTGGTCGCGGCGGTGACCGATGCCGCGAAAGCCGGCGACGAGGTGACCCTTCCCGATCTCGGCAAGTTCAAGGTCAAGGACGTTCCCGCCCGCGAAGGCCGCAACCCCGCCACCGGCGCCACGATCACCATCGCCGCGTCGCGCAAGCTGACCTTCACGCCCGCCAAGGCGCTCAGGGACAGCCTGAACGGCTGAATGCCGGACAGACAAAAGGCGGCGGACTTGCGCCGCCGCCCCCTGACAGACCGACCTTACTCTTGTCGCCCTGCCGCTCATCCGACCGCCTCCATCAGCTTGCGGGCCTTGCCTTCGAGATCGAGCCGGACGTCCTGATTGGCCTTGGTGCGGGCCAGCGCCGTGATACCCTGCACGAAATCATAGATCGTCTCGGGTTTCCTCTGCTCCTCGCGCAGCACTGTCTCGATGATCGTTGCCGTCTCCGGCTTGGAGAAGCCGCGCTTGCGCAGAAAGCTCTCGCGAGCGTCGTCATCCCGTGCAACGATCGCCTTGCGCGCCGCCTGAATACCCGAGGTGAAAGACGACGGACTGGCGTTGGCGAAATTCCGCAACGCCGGCGCGGCCTGATGCACGAAGCGCGACGGCGCGAATTTGCTATGCCGGATCGTGATCTGTTCGAAATTTTCTTGGCCCCACAGCATCCGATTCTGGCAAACGCCCCGCAGATAGAACGAAGCGATCCCCAGGCTCTTGCTGCCGACTTCCGAATTCCAGGCGTAAAAGCCGCGGAAGTACAGATCAGGCTCCCCGTTCGGCAACCGGCCGGCCACGATCGGGTGCGTATCGTCAACGAGAAATACGAAGACGTCCCTGTCCGAAGCATAGAGCGTCGTCGTCTCCTTGGTGACGTCGACATAGGGATTGTGGGTCAGAGTCGACCAGTCGATGACACCGGGCACCTTCCAGTTGGTATCACCCGTGCCGTCGCCCGCGATCTTGCGGACGGCGCCGACCAGTTCATGGTCGAATACGCGCCCATAATCGGGGCCGGTCACGGCGCGAAGTTCGACGCGTCCGTCGTCGGTTTCCAGCGTCTTCACCAGTTCGGTGCGATGCGACAGCAGGCCGTGCTGGAGATTGATCGCCGCCAGCGGCGCGGGAAGATTGCGCAGATAGGAAGACGGTGCGCCGACCAGGCTGGACAACTGGCCGAACGACCAGTGCGTTGGCGCGACGGGCTCGGCCTGCCCCGGCAGCGCCAGGGTCAGGCGCGCGGCATTGTCGCGGCTGGCCTCGACGCGGATGGCGCGGCTTTCGACGGT
>NZ_JABXXP010000409.1 GCF_013376155.1 Nguyenibacter vanlangensis | reverse complement strand
AGAAGGCAGCCGCCGATCCCCCGGCGCCCGCCCGGCCCGCACCGCGTCGCGCACCTGGCGATAGATCTGCTCGGCCAGCGGCACCGCGTCCGCCCGGTCCAGTGCCCGGTCCAGGCTCAGCCATCCGTCGAACAAACTGGCCCTCCCAATTCCGGAAAACTGGATCTTTCACCAGTCCACCCGCACGCGCAAGATGCCCTCCGGCCACCTTATCGATCGGGCCGCCACCCGATCGGACCACCAGACCACCGACAGGAACCCACCAATGACGTCCGACCACGACATCCCGTCCCGCCCCGCCGGCCTGCCGCCCTACGCCATCGCGCGTCAGGGCCGGCGCGCCCGCTACGACGCGGCGAGCGTGCATGCCATTCTCGACGCCGGACTGGTGGCGCATGTCGGGTTCGTGGCCGACGGCCGGCCGATGGTGATTCCCATGGCCTATGGCCGCGACGGCGATACGCTGTTCATCCACGGCGCGACCACCACCCGCATCATCCGCGGCGTGGCCGAGGACGTGGCCGAGGACGTGCAGGTCTGCCTGACCGTCACCCTGATCGACGGCATCGTCGCCGCCCGCTCGGCCTTCCACCATTCGGTGAATTACCGCAGCGTGGTGGTCCATGGCGCCGCCCGCCACGTGACCGACCCGGCCGAACACGACCACGCGCTGCGCGTCATCACCGAACATCTGCTGCCCGGCCGGTGGGACGAGGTCCGGCCGATGCTGGCCAAGGAACGCAAGGCCACCGGCGTGCTGGCGGTGCGCATCGCCGCGGCCTCGGCCAAGATCCGCGCCGGCGGCCCCGTGGATGACGACGCGGACTACGCCCTGCCGGTCTGGGCCGGCGTGCTGCCCGTCACCACCGCCATCGGCCGGCCCATCGATGACGGCCGCGTCGCCGAAGACACCCCGCCGCCCCCCTCCGTGACCGCCGCCCGCCGCAAATTCGCCTGAACCTCGTCCGGATCAGGTCTCGGTCCTGATCCTGGTCCTGATCTGGCCCTGTCATGCCGGGTCAGGCACCACGCCCCGCCTCAATCCGCGCCTCAGTCCGCGCCTCAGTCCGACACCAGGCGATAGCCGACCCCCGTCTCGGTCACGATATGCGCCGGCCGCTCCGGGTCCTGCTCCAGCTTCTGGCGGATCTGCCGTATATAGACCCGCAATTGCTGCACATCCCCGCCCGCGCCCCAAAGCTGCCCCAGGATGTGCCGGTGGGTCAGCACCCGCCCGGCATGGTTGACCAGCAGGCGCAGGATGTCCCATTCGCGCGGCGACAGGTGCACCTCCTCGCCGCCGCGCATGATCCGCCGCCGCACCAGGTCGACGCTCAGATCGCCCGAGGCGAAGACCGGCGGCGTGCCCTCGCTCTGCAAGGCATGGCGCAGCGCGGTGCGCAGCCGCGCCGCCAGTTCGGCCATGCCGAAGGGCTTGGTGACGTAATCATCCGCCCCCAGCTCCAGCGCCGCCACCTTGCCCCGCTCGTCGTCGCGCACCGACAGCACCACGATCGGCAGCGTGGATCCCCCATTGCGCAGCAGGCGGATCACCTCCAGCCCATCCCGGTCCGGCAGGCCCATATCCAGCAGCATGACGTCCGGATCGCTGTCCGCCGCCCGCTTCAGCGCGCCGGCGCCGTCCGCCGCCTCGACCACCCGCCAGGACTGGGCGGTCAGGCTGGTGCGCAGCAGGCGGCGGATCGCCGGCTCGTCATCGACGACCAGCACACAGGGGTCGCTCACGCCCACTCAGCCCTCCAGGGTCTCGTTCGCCGCCGATCCTATCGTTTTTTCCCGTACCGCCTCACCCTGTTTCATCTCGGCGGCGGGAAAGCGCATGGTAAAGATCGCGCCAGAGCGGTCGGTGCGGCTGGCCGCCGCGATCGTTCCCCCCATCGCCTCGACGAACCCGCGCGCGATCGCCAGCCCCAGCCCGGTCCCCGGGCGGGTCCGATCACCGGCATGAAAGCGGGTGAATTTGTCGAACACGCGCTCGGCATCCTGCACCGCCAGGCCCGGCCCCTCGTCGGTGACGCGCAGCCACAGCCATCCCGCCTCGCCTCCGACCGCGATCGCGACCCGCGATCCCGGCGGGGTGTATTTCGCCGCATTGTCCAGCAGGTTGAACACCGCCTGTTCCACCAGCACGTCGTCCAGCATCGCCAGCTTCAGGTCCGGCGCGACCTCCAGCGTCACGCTGTGATGCTGCAGGATCGTCGCCGCCCGCGCCAGGGCGCTGCCGGCGATCTCGCCCAGGTCCGCGGGCACGCGGCGCGGTGCCAGCGCGCCCGCCTCCAGCCGCGTCATGTCCAGCAGGTTGGCGACGAAACGGTTCAGCCGCTCGGCCTCCTCGCGGATGGTCGCCAGCAATTCGCGCCGCCCCTCGGCGTTCAGCAGCGCGTCATAACTGTCCAGGCTGCTCGCCGCCCCCAGGATCGAGGCCAGCGGCGTGCGCAGATCGTGGGAAATCGAGGTCAGCAGCGCCGCCCGCAGCTTCTCGGTCTCGGCATTCAGCCGCACCCGGTCCAGGTCGGCCGCCAGGCGGATCCGCTCGATCGCCAGCGCCGCCTGGTCGTTCAGCGCATCCAGCAGCCGCTGCTGCTCGGGGTCCAGCAGCGGCCCGCTCCGGTCCGTATC
>NZ_JABXXP010000408.1 GCF_013376155.1 Nguyenibacter vanlangensis | reverse complement strand
GCGCATCGGGATGCCGGGCACCATGCGCGGGGCCCGGGGCGTCTGCCGCAATGCCGGATAGGCGGCATGCACCACGTCCCGCGGCCCGGTATTGCCGTTGCCGACCGCGACGTACAGGTCCTCGACCGATGCGAATTTCAGGCCGGACAGGATGGTGTCCAGCACCTTTTCCGACCCGTCGACGCCTTCCTGCCGAAAGGCCTTGGCCAGCGCCGCGCGGCCATTGTCGATATGGGCCTCCCGCTGCTGGGTCGCGACGTGGCGGCGGATGCGGGCCCGCGCCTTGCCGGTGACCACGAACCGTTCCCAGGCCGGCGACGGCGTGCCGCCCCGGGCGGTCATGATTTCCACCTGGTCGCCGTTCTGCAACTCGTGGCGCAGCGGCATCAGCCGCCCGTTGATCCGCGCGCCGACGCAACTGTCGCCGACCTGGCTGTGCACGGCATAGGCGAAATCGACCGGAGTGGCGCCGCGCGGCAGCGAGATCAACTGCCCCTTGGGCGTGAAGCAGAAGACCTGGTCCTGATAGAGTTCGAGCTTGGTGTTTTCCAGAAACTCGTCGGGGGCCGCCGAATCCTCCAGGATGTCCAGCAGGTCCTGCACCCAGCGCAGTCCGGTGACGACGCGCACCGAATCGTCGGCCGCTCCCGCCCCTGTCCCTCCCCCGGGCAACTGCTTGTACAGCCAGTGCGACGCGACGCCGTTTTCGGCGATGTCGTGCATCTCTGCGGTGCGGATCTGGACTTCGATCTTCTGGTTGCGCGGATGGCGCAGGGTCACGCCGGTATGCAGGCTTTGATAGCCGTTGGCCTTGGGGGTCGAGATATAGTCCTTGAACCGCCCGACGATCACCGGATAGGCAGCATGGACGGCGCCCAGCGCCACATAGCAGGCCTCGCGCGTCGGCACGATGATGCGGAACGCCATGATGTCCGAAAGCTGCTCGAACGCCACGTTGCGCTTCTGCATCTTCTCCCAGATCGAGAAGGGCGATTTCTCGCGCCCCGTCACCTCGACATCGCCCAGCCCGGCCTTGCGGCAAAGCTGGATCAACTCGCGGCGCACCTCCTCGATCACGTCGGCGCCCTGGCCGCGCAGATAGTTCAGGCGGGCGCGGATGGTGGTGTTGGCCTCGGGTTCCAGTTCGGCGAAGGACAGGTTCTGGAGTTCGGTCTTGACCTTGTCCATGCCGATGCGCCCGGCCAGCGGCGCATAGATCTCCATCGTCTCGCGCGCGATGCGCTGCCGCCGGTCCAGCCGCTGCACGTAATGCAGCGTGCGCATGTTGTGCAGCCGGTCCGCCAGCTTGACGATCAGGACACGGATGTCCTTGGACATCGCCAGCACCAGCTTGCGGAAATTTTCCGCCTGCTTGGTCCGGTCCGATTGCAGTTCCAGCCTGGTCAGCTTGGTGACGCCGTCCACCAGGTCGGCGATCGTCGGCCCGAATTCGGCGCGCAGCCGCTCCTGCGTGACGCCGGTATCCTCGATCGTGTCGTGCAGCAGGGCCGTCGCGATCGACGACGCGTCGAGATGGAAGCCCGCCAGGATGCTGGCGACCGCCAGGGGATGGGTAATATACGGGTCGCCATTGTCGCGGGCTTGGCCCGCATGCGCCTGCTGCGCGACCTGGAAGGCCCGCCGGATCAGGTCGAGATCGGCTCCCGGATCATAGGCGCGGACCCGGCGCAGCAATCCTTCGCAGGATACGACCCGGGCCGGCACGGGCGCCACCTCTTCGACGGGCCCATCTTCGCCGGGCGCAACTTCGACCGGGACGGCGCCATCGGTCACGCCGGACACGGACGCCTCCAGGCCCGAGGCGGAATGATGCAGCGCATCAACGGGACCTGCCGCCTCGTGCCCCATGGGCTCAGCGCCGCGCGCGGCCGCCCAGTTCGGCCTCGATCGCGGCCTCGAGTTCCTCGGCGGACATGCCGGCCGTGCCGTGCGCCGCCTCTTCCTCGGCCGTGACGTCCTGCAGGCCGAAAATGTTCTGCTCGGTCGGGATCAGGTCCATGACCTCCTCGTCCGCCGGCTCGGGCTCGGGCGCGCGGGCCAGCGAACGCACCAGGTCGCCGCGCACCTGCTCCAGCCCGATCGTCTGGTCGGCGATTTCGCGCAGCGCCACGACGGGGTTCTTGTCATTGTCCCGATCGACCGTCAGTTCCTCTCCCCTGGACAGGTTCCGCGCCCGCTGGGCAGCATAAAGAACCAGTTCGAATCGGTTGGGAACCCGTTCAACGCAGTCTTCGACGGTGACGCGAGCCATGAGGCAGGCCTCCGGATAAAAATGTCTGTTGCAAAGAACCATACCTAGTGGTGAGGTGCCTCGAATGCAAGCATGCGGCCAGAATTCGGCCGATCAGAATTCGGCCGGCCAGACTTGAGCCGATCAAGCTTCGGCCAGAACACGGATCGCCTGGTCCGGCAACGCGGCGATCAGATCCTCCACCGTGCGGCCCGAACTCGGATCGCCCCATCCCGGCGCCACATCCCGCAACGGCAGCAGCACGAAGGCCCGGCCGCCCATGCGCGGATGCGGCAGAATCGGGTCGGGCGCGGCACGGACCACATCCCCCATCGCGACGATATCCAGGTCCAGGGGCCGGGCGGCATTGGCCACGCTGCGCACCCGGCC
>NZ_JABXXP010000407.1 GCF_013376155.1 Nguyenibacter vanlangensis | reverse complement strand
CAGTCCCGGGCCGACGTCGCCGACCGGCTGGGCGCGATCGCCCACGCCATCACCCGCGACCTCGCCGATGCCCGCATCCACCAGGGCGAGGCCCTGCGCGAGATGGCCGAAGCCTCTGCCCGGCAGATCGAGGCGATCCGCGCCACCGTCGACGAACGGCTGCACGAGGCCGTGGAACGCCAGATGCAGACCTCGTTCCAGCGGGTGCTGGAACAATTCACCGCCATGCAGAAGGCGATGGGCGAGGTCACGGCCATGACGGCCCAGATCGGCGACCTCAAGCGCCTGTTCTCCAACGTCAAGACGCGCGGCGGCTGGGGCGAGGCGCAGTTGCGCGCCATCCTGGACGACGTGCTGCCGCCCGGCGCCTACCAGGCGAATTGCCGCCTGCGCGAAGGCAGCGCCGAAATCGTGGAATTCGCGGTGCGCATGCCGGTCCGCGCCGCGTCGCCCCCCCTGCTCGCCATCGATTCCAAATTCCCGACCGAGGCCTATGAACGCCTGCTGGACGCCGTCGAGCGCGTGGACCCCGAGGCCGAGCGCGCCGCCCGCCGCGCGCTGGAGACCACCCTGCGGATCGAGGCGCGCAAGATCGCGGCCAAATATATCGTGCCCCCGGTCACGGTCGAATTCGCCGTGCTCTACCTGCCCACCGACGGGCTCTATGCCGAAATCGCCCGCATTCCCGGGCTGGTGGACGAAATCGGGCGCACCAGCCGGGTCATCGTGATGGGGCCGGGCCTGCTGCCGGCCATGCTGCGCACGATCCATCTCGGCTACGTCACCATGGCGCTGGAGGACCGGACCGACGGCATCGCCCGCCTGCTGGGCGCCACCCGGCAGGAGATGCTGCGGATGGACGGCGTGCTGGAACGGCTGGCCCGCAACGCCTCGGCCATGTCCTCGTCGATCGACGAGGCACGGCGCCGCACGCGGGTCGTGACCCGGCAACTGCGCGGACTGGACGGCGTCGATACGCTGTCCGATACCGCCCGGGCCGCCCCGACCCCGGAACCGGACCAGGAACCGGACCAGCAACCGGACCAGCAACCGGGCGAGGCCGGCGGGGATGCATCCGGCGGGGGTGAACACGAATTTAGTGGTGCGTGAAGCGGGGTACCATCATGTGTGCATTGACCATGAACGCGACGTCCAAGCCCGATCCGTCTGCCCCGGCCCAGGAACCCGCCCCCCGGGTGCTGCTGGTCGAGGATGACGGCAAGATCGCTCAGGAAGTCGCCGAGGAACTGGAAAGCCGCGGCTTTTCCGTCCGCCACGAACGGACGGGCCCCAGCGGGCTGTCGGTCGGCCTCGGCGGCAATTTCGACGTCATGATCATCGACCGCATGCTGCCCGAGATGGACGGCCTGACCCTGATCGAAACCCTGCGCGGGCGGCAGGTCTCCACCCCGGTGCTGGTCCTGTCCGCCATGTCGGCGGTCGATGACCGGGTCAGCGGGCTCAAGGCCGGCGGCGACGACTACCTGACCAAGCCCTTCGCGATGGAGGAACTGGCCGCCCGGCTCGAGGCGCTGATGCGGCGCCCGAACAACACGCGTGAGACGATGCTCCATGTCGGTCCGCTGGCCATGGACCTGATCGAACGCACCGTGACCCGCGACGGGGTGGTGATCGAATTGCTGCCGCGCGAATTCCGCCTGCTGGAATATCTGATGCGCCGCCCCAATCAGGTGCTCACGCGCAACATGCTGCTCGAGGATGTGTGGAACTACCGCTTCATCCCGCAGACCAACCTGGTCGACGTGCATATCGGCAAGCTGCGCCGCAAGATCGACGAGCCCGGTGCCACCCCCCTGATCCAGAGCATCCGCGGCACCGGCTTCATGCTCCGCATTCCGGAATAGGCTGGGCGTGTCGCTCGGCGAACTGCTGCGCACGGCGACCTTCCGCCTGACATTGGCGGTCGTCGCCGCGATGATCGGCGCCGCGGCCCTGCAATTCTCGCTGGGCTACAGCCAGACCAAGACCTTCGAATTCCTCCGCTCGGACATGCTGCTGCACCGCGAGGCCGCGCTGCTCGAAGGCGAGAAGCCGCAGGATCTGGAACACAAGATCCGTGACCGCGCGACCGACGATCTGCGCGTGGTGATCAACCAGGCCGCCCTGTTCGACGCGCAGCACCACTCCATCGCCGGCGACCTGCACAAATGGCCCGACGGGCTGGTGGCGGACGGCCATGTCCGCGAACTGACCGTCTGGCCGACCGAGGACGCGCCCTACGTGCTGCGCATCCTCGCCGTCCCGGTGGCGGGGGGGCGCATCCTGGTGCTGGCGCGCGGGCTGCACATGCTCGACGAATTGCGGCTGATGATGCGCCATTCCCTGCTGGTCTCCATCGTGCCGACCGTGCTCTTCGCGCTGATGACCGGCGTCGTGCTCAGCCACCGCGCCCTGGCCCGCGTCACCGTGATGCACGAGGCGATCGACCGGATCATGGACGGCGACCTGCATGAGCGCCTGCCGTCGGGGCGCGAGCGCGACGAGATGGAACGTCTGGCCGGCAGCGTGAACCGCATGCTGGACCGGCTGGAACATCTGATGGACGAAATCCGCGATGTCGGAAACGACATCGCCCACGATCTGCGCACCCCGCTGGCCCGGGTGCGCGCCCGGCTGGACC
>NZ_JABXXP010000406.1 GCF_013376155.1 Nguyenibacter vanlangensis | reverse complement strand
CGCCGCGATCGAGCGCCAGGCCTTCCAGGGTCCAGCCGATCGTGCCGTTGCGCAGCGCCACGACCGGGTTGGGAATGCCGGCATTGATCAGCGACTGGGCGCCGATGATCGAGCGCGTGCGACCGGCGCAGTTCACCACCACCGTGGTATCGGCCGAGGGCGCGATGTCGCGCACGCGCAACGCCAGTTCCCCGCCGGGCACCGAACGGCCGCCCGGGATCGACATGACATTGTATTCGCTGAAGCGTCGGGCATCGAGAATCACCAGATCATCGCCCCGCGCGATCCGGTCATGCAACGCCCGCGCCGGGATCGACGGCGTGTGGCGGATATGCTCGACCAGTTCGCCGAAGGCCTTGGACGGCACGTTGACGTCGATAAAGATCTCGCCGCCGGACTGCCGCCAGCCCGCCAACCCGCCTTCCAGGACGGCCACCTGGCTGTAGCCCAGCGTCGCCAGCACGGGCAGCGCCCGCGCCACGCGCCCCTCCCCGTCGTCATACAGCACGATCGGCGCATCCCGACGCGGGATCAGGCCGGCGATCCGTTCCTCAATCCGTCCCAGCGGCAGGTTGACGGCGAACAACGGATGGCCGGTCGCGAACGGCCCTTCCTCGCGCAGATCGAGCAGGGCGATTTCCTCGCCCTCGCGAAGACGGCGGCGGATTTCCTCCGGCGACAATGTGGACGCTGCGGAATGCGTCATGGCCTAGTCGGCTCCCTTGTTCTTCGAGCGGTCCCACAGATTGGGCACCACCGCGCTGGAATAACCGGAGATGAAGCTTTTTTCCGTCCCTGTTTCGGGATCGTAGGTCGCACGCGACACGCCGCCGATATTGTCGCCATAGACATGGATCGAAACCGACGTGCGATCCGCCAGGGCATTGGCGACCTGGTGGTAATCGTTCACGCCGGGGGCGAGAGATGCGACTTCGCCGGGTTCCAGGTCGCTTGTCTCGCCCGCGCGGAAGCGACCGTCCGCGTCGCGGGCGAACTGGGTCTCGCGCTCGCGCCCGCGCAGCATACCGATCAGCCCCCAGACGCGATGATCATGCAGCGGCGTCTTCTGCCCCGGCCCCCAGACGAAGCTGACGACCGAAAACCGCTCCAACGGATCGCAATGCAGCAGATACTGGCTATACCGCTCGGGATGCGGCCGGGCGAATTCCTCGGGCAGCCAGTCATCCTGCGCCACCAGTTCGCGCAGCAGCGCCGCACCTTCGTGCTGAAGGGCCTCGCGGTCCAGCCCGCGTTCATGCAGCGCCGTGAAGCGGGTGACGAAATCCCTGAGTCGGGCAATGGATGTCATGTCGGTCAATCCAGCAGATCGGGTTCCTGGGCGACGATCCAGTCCCACAGGGGCTGGAACGAGTAATAACCGCCCTGATGCGTGCCGACCTGGCCGGCGGTCAGGCGGGCGATCTCGGGCGCGATCGGCCTGACGGGTCCCGCCGCCTGGGCCAGCAATTGGGCATGCGCCGCGTTGTCCATGGTGATGAACCACCAGGCGGCGGCTTCGACCGTCGGTCCGACCGTCAGCAGCCCGTGATTCTGCAGGATCAGCGCCTTGCGATCCCCCAGCGTCGCGGCCAGCCGTTCGCCCTCTCCGTCATCCAACACCACGCCGCTGAATGGATCGAACACGGCATGGTCTTCGAAGAACGCGCAGGAATCCTGGGTGATCGGCAGAAGCTCGGTCCCCAGCGCGGAAAACGCCTTGCCATAGGTCGAATGGGTGTGGGCCGCCGCAATCACGTCCGGCCGCGCCCTGTGCAGGGCCGAATGGATGGTGAAGCCGGCGGTGTTGATCGGACGGTCGCCGACCAGGATCGTACCATCATGGTCCACCAGTTGCAGGTCAGAGACCCGGATCTGCGAAAAATGGACGGCCAGCGGATTGATCCAGTACTGGTCCGGAAATTCCGGATCGCGCGCCGTGACATGGCCCGCCAGCCCCTGGTCGAAGCCGTAGCGGCCGAACAGGCGGAAGGTCGCGGCCAGCCGCTGCTTGCGATGCAGGCGCTCTTCCGCGAACGACGCGGCGGGCGGGCGCGGTTCCAGGCGGCGGGCACGCGCATGCGCCTGCGCTGGGGGGATGGTCGGTGCCGCATCCCGTGCGCGGCTGGTCAGGACCGGAGCATTCATGATGATCTTGCCTTTTCGTTCAGTTCAATATCCGCGGGTCAATATCCACGGGCCGCGTCGACCACGTCGCGCAGCGGCTGGCCGGCAAAGAAGCGTTCGATATTTTCCGCGATCCTACGGGCGGAATTCTCCCGGACGACGGGCCCCGACCAGGAAAGATGCGGCGTCAGCCGCACGGCAGGATGGCTGTAGAACGGATGGCCCGCCGGCAGCGGTTCCGGGCTTGTGACGTCCAGCGTCGCGAAGCCGACCTGCCCCCTGTCCAGCGCCGCCAGCAGGGCGGCGTGATCGACCAGCCCTCCGCGCGCGACATTGACCAGGTGCAGCCCCGGCCGGGCATGAAGCAGCACGTCCGCGTTCACGCATCCCGCCGTTTCCTCCGTCAGCGGCAACGCCAGCACCAGATGGTCCGACCGCCGGGCCAGTTCCGCCAGGCTGCGCACCGGCTCGACCGGGCCATTTCCGCCGGCCGGCCACTCACCGCGCCGCCAGGCCAGGAC
>NZ_JABXXP010000405.1 GCF_013376155.1 Nguyenibacter vanlangensis | reverse complement strand
GCCGATTCGAGGACCGCCCGCGCCTCCCGCCCCGCCCGATGGACCGATGACGGGTTGCCCGCCAGGGCGGCCACGCGATTCAACTCGGCCAGCGCCGCCGGGCGCACCGGTTCCGACGCATTCGCATCGAAGTAGAAAAAATCACGCTCCATGGCCGACATCCTGCCCGCGACATTCTCCGAAACGGCCGCCCCGCCCTGCGTGCCGAGCCGCCATGTCGAATGTTAAAGACGATTTATCTGGTAATTGGCGATTCCGGATCGCTATATACAGTCCGAAACCGAACGGTCAGCCTACGGCGCAGCGTGCGGCCGGGCCGGGTGTTCGAGACATGTTTTCAGGGCCGGAGCGTCTCGGCGCCCGACGGGCTTTCGTCGGACCGGGCTCAGGAAGGTCTGAAAAAGGGGTACTGGACTATGACCATGCCGCGCAGGAAGTCAACCGGCCCTCTCGCCGATGTTCCGTCCGGCTTCCAATGACAACCCCCTGACGGAAACCGAGACGACGGAACCCGTGACGACAGAACCGGTAACGGCGGAACCCGTGACGGACGACGTCGCGACCCACGCCTGACGCCGCCGCCGCGCGGCGCGTCCTCCACCCCCAGCCACGATGCCGGTCCGGCCGCGACGGTTCCGGATCGCATGGTCCACGCGCCCTTCCGGCCCGGCGCGGACCACGCATGTTTTTCTTCGCCGTGCGGATGACGGGGCATCGCCATCCGCACGGCACTCACAGTAACGGTCCCGCCGCCATGCCCTGCGGCGCGGGACTCAGATCGCGGGATTTGTATGCCAGAGGTCATGTTCGCCGGCCCCGACGGCCGCCTGGAAGGACGCTACCATCATTCGAGCGCGCCGAACGCGCCGCTCGCCCTCGTCCTCCATCCCCACCCGCTGCATGGCGGCACCATGAACAACCGCATCACCTATGCGATGTATCGTTCGTTCGAGAAGATGGGTTTCTCGGTCATGCGGTACAATTCGCGCGGGGTGGGCCGGTCGCAGGGCCGCTATGACGGCGGCATCGGCGAGATTTCCGACGCCGCGGCGGCGCTCGACTGGATGCAGATGGTCAACCCGAACGCCGGCGGGCTGTGGATCGCCGGCTATTCCTTCGGCGCGTTCGTCGGCATGCAGCTCCTGATGCGCCGGCCGGAAATCACCGGCTGGATCAGCGTCGCCCCGCCCACCAACTATTACGATTTCGGCTTCCTGGCCCCCTGCCCCTGCGGCGGGCTCATGATCGCCGGCGATTCCGACGACATGGTGCCCGAGCCCGCGGTGCGCAAACTGGTCGACAAGCTGAACACTCAGAAGGGCGTTTCGGTCGATTACCGCATCTTCGCCGGGGCCGACCATATCTACGCCAACCACGCCGAGCAGGTGGCCGAGGCGCTGGAAGACCACGTGACCACCATCATGTCGCGCACCAGCCTGGCGCTGGCCGCCGACTGACCCGCCGCGCCGGGGCGGCATCCCCGCTCCGGCGCATCTCCTGGTTCGTCCCCACTGGTTCATGCCCCCACTGGTTCATGTCCTGCCGGTTCATGTCCCGCATCGGGCGTGCTACAGGGGCACCGGGCCCTCGCGGCCCGCAAATTTCCCCGGCCCCGCCGGGTGCCCCCCGCCGGGCGCCCCCCACCGGGTGCCACGAACCAGAGTGACCCGATTATGCCCAACAGCGATTTCCTCCGGGAAGCCGAAGCGCGCGGCTTCATCTTCCAGTGCACGGACATGGAGGCCCTGGACGCCGCCATGCGCGCGGGACCGGTAACGGGCTATATCGGCTTCGACCCCACCGCCGACAGCCTGCATGTCGGCAGCCTGATCCAGATCATGATGCTGCGCCTGATGCAGAAGCACGGCCACCGGCCGGTGGCGCTGCTGGGCGGCGGCACGGCGCGGATCGGCGACCCCTCGTTCCGCGAGGAAGCGCGCCAGCTCATGACCGAACAGACGATCGCCGCCAACCTGCTGGGCATCGAGGGCTGCCTGCGCCAGTTCCTGCGCTTCGACGGCCCGGACGGCGCCATCCTGGCCAACAACGCCGACTGGCTGGACCGCCTGTCCTATATCGAGCTGCTGCGCGACGTGGGCGTTCATTTCTCGGTCAACCGCATGCTGTCCTTCGATTCCGTGCGCTCGCGCCTCGACCGCGAACAGGGGCTGACCTTCCTGGAATTCAACTATTCCATCCTGCAATCCTACGATTTCCGCCAACTGAACCGCACGTACGGCGTGACCCTGCAGATGGGCGGCTCGGACCAGTGGGGCAACATCGTCTCGGGCATCGACCTGGTGCGCCGCACCGAACAGAAGCAGGTCTTCGGCCTGACCACCCCGCTGCTGACCACCGCCTCGGGCGCCAAGATGGGCAAATCCGCCCGCGGCGCCGTCTGGCTGTCGGCGGCGCGCCTGCCGGTCTTCGAATATTGGCAGTTCTGGCGCAATGTCGAAGACGCCGATACCGGCCGCTTCCTGCGCCTGTTCACCGACCTGCCGCTCGACGAATGCGACCGCCTGGCCGCCCTGGGCGGCGCCGAGATCAACGAGGCGAAGAAGATCCTGGCGACCGAGGCCACCGCGCTGTGCCACGGCCGCGCCGCCGCCGAGGAAGCCGCCGAGACCGCCCGCCGCACCTTCGAG
>NZ_JABXXP010000404.1 GCF_013376155.1 Nguyenibacter vanlangensis | reverse complement strand
GTCCGGCCGGTCGGCGACCATCGCGGACAGGCGGTTGCGAGCCAGGGCCGGCACGAAGGTCACGTCCTCCAGGGCACGCAGGGCGCGGCCGCGCAGATGGCCCTCGCCGTCCATGCGGATGAACCATTGCGGCGTGGCGCGATAGATCACCGGCGCGCGCGACCGCCAGGAATGCGGATAGGAATGAAGGATGGTCGAACGCGCCACCAGCCCCGCCGGGGCCGCGCCGGCCTCGCTGGCCCGCACCATCGCCGCCGACAGCGCGGTGCAGACCGGATCGGCGGCCTTGAAGACATGGATGTCGGCGAACAGCGGCACCCAGGCGGCATAGCGCCCGTCATCCAGCACCAGTTCCGGGATTTCGATCCCGTTGGCCACCGACACGGCGAAATCCTCCTCGCCATGGGCGGGGGACATGTGGACCAGGCCGGTGCCCGCGTCGGTGGTGACGAAATCCGCCGCCAGCAGCGGCACCTCGAAATCATAGCCCTCGCCGCGCAGCGGATGGGCGCACAGCGCGTCGGTCAGCGCCTCGCCCGGCAGGGTATAGAGGACATGATGCTCGGTGATGCCGGCGGCCGCGCAGAACCGCGCGATCAGGTCCTCGGCCACCAGCAGGCGCGCGCCGGGTTCCAGCGCGGCGCTGTCGGTCACGCCGTCGACCCGCAGCACGGCATAGGTGATGCCCGGCCCGAACGCGATGGCGCGATTGCCCGGGATCGTCCAGGGCGTGGTGGTCCAGATGACGGCCGACACGTCCTGCAGCGCGCGGGCCGGCGTCGGATCGTGGATGAAGGGAAAGGCGACATGGATCGTGGTGGATTCATGGTCGCGATATTCGATCTCGGCCTCGGCCAGGGCGGTCTTCTCGACCGGGCTCCACATCACCGGGCGCAGGCCGCGATACAGCAGCCCGTTCAGCAGGAAGCGGCCGATTTCCTCGACGATCGTCGCCTCCGAGGCGAAATCCATCGTGGCATAGCGCCGCTCCCATTCCGCCTGCACGCCCAGCCGGCGGAATTCGGCCGCCTGCACGTCCAGCCATTTCTGGGCATAGGCACGGCATTCGGCCCGGAATTGCAGGATCGGCACCGAATCCTTGTTCTTGCCCGCCTTGCGGTATTCCTCCTCGATCTTCCATTCGATCGGCAGGCCGTGGCAGTCCCAGCCCGGCACGTAATGCACCGCGAAGCCCGCCATGCGATGGGCGCGGTTGATCACGTCCTTCAGGATCTTGTTCAGCGCATGGCCGATATGCAGGTTGCCGTTCGCATAGGGCGGCCCGTCATGCAGCATGAAGGGCGGACGGCCCTCGGCCTGCGCGTGCAGCCGCCCGTCCAGGCCGCTCCGCGCCCAGTCCTCCAGAATCTCCGGCTCCCGCTTCGGCAGGCTGCCCCGCATGGGGAAGCTCGTTTTCGGCAGGAAGACCGTCTCCCGATAGAGATCCTGTGACTTTGGCTCGCTCATGACCCTGTATTTCTGGCTGTCGTGATTCTGGCTGTCGTGATGCGGTACGGGGGCCGCGAAAGCCCCACCTTATGCGGAGCCCCACCCCCCGCGGTCAAGCGCCCCGCCATCCGGCGCGCCCCGTCAGGCGTCTGTGCGCGTCACGGCGCCGAATGCGCCCCCAGCCGCGCCAGGTCGGCCAGGTACAGCCGGGCGGTGGCAGCATCCTCGGCAATCTGCGCCTTCAGCGCGTCCAGCCCGGCGAAGCGCCGCTCCTCGCGCAGCAGCGTATGCAGCGCCACCGACAGGGTCTCGCCGTACAGGTCGCCCTCGAAATCCAGCAGATGGACCTCCAGCCGGCTTTCCTGGCCGTCGGCGATGGTCGGGCGGCGGCCGATATTGGCCACTCCGGGCCAGGACCGCCCGTCCGACAGCCGCACCGTCACCGCATAGACCCCGCGCGCCGGCTCCAGATGCCGGCCCAGCGGCACATTGGCGGTCGGAAAGCCCAGCAGACGCCCGCGCTTGTCGCCATGCTGCACCACGCCGCGGATCGACCAGGGGCGGCCCAGCTCCTCGGCCGCGCGCTCGGGATAGCCGTCCTGCAGCAGCCGGCGGATCCGGGTCGAGGAAAACGGCCCCCCCGCATCCGACAGGGGCGGCACGACCGTCAGGCCGATACCCAGCTCCTCGGCCCGGTCGGCCAGGAACGCCACATTGCCCCCCCGCCGGTGGCCGAAGGCGAAATCCGCGCCGCAGGCCACGTGCCGCAGCCCCAGCGCATCATGCAGCACGTCGGCGACGAAACGCTCGGCGCTCAGCGCGCTGAATTCGGTGTCGAACGGAATCTCGAACACTTGGCGCACGCCCAGCGCCGACAGCGCGGCCAGCCTTTCCTCGGACAGGGTCAGGCGAAAGGGCGGGTCCTGCGGCCGGAACAATTCGCGCGGATGCTGCTCGAACGTCACCACCGCCAGGCCCAGGTCGGGACGGGCGGAATGCAGCGTATGCAGCAGGTGCGCATGCCCCATATGCACGCCGTCGAAATTGCCCAGCGCCGCGGCCATGCCCCGCATTTCGACCGGGACATGGCGCCAGCCGGTATGCAGGTGCGTCCTCATGCGGCCCGCCTCAGGCCGAATTGCCGCGCGGCCTCGTCCAGGGTCGCCGCCCGGGGGTGAACCGCGCCCGCCGCGGTGCCGTCCTCG
>NZ_JABXXP010000403.1 GCF_013376155.1 Nguyenibacter vanlangensis | reverse complement strand
CAGGTCCCGCACCGCGACGCGCCACAGGCCGGATGCGTCGCGGCGCAGATCCTCGACCGCGTGCGCCAGCTTGAGGTCGAATCCCGCCTGCCGCGACAGGAAACCGATCAGCAGATGGGTCAGCGCGCCGAAATTGACGTCGGTGCCGGCGGCGCTCCAGGTCGCGGCGAGCGGCGTGCCCGCGCCGCGCCCCTCCATCACCAGCGGCATCCATTGCCGCAATTGCGCGGGATCGGTCGAAAACCGCATGCCGGCGAACAGCGGATGATCCTTCAGCGCGTCATGGCGGCGGCGCAGAAAATCGCAATTATCGGCGCCCCAGACGAAGCTCATGTGCGGAATGGGATTCAGGAAGTCACGCGGCGATGTGATCACCCCCGATTCGACCAGATGAGCCCAGAACTGGCGCGAGACCTGAAAAGCCTCGTTCACATCGATGGCCTTGGAAATATCGATGCTGCCGTCGGCGCGCTCGGGCGTGTAGTTCAGCTCGCACAGAGCGGCATGCCCGGTGCCGGCATTGTTCCACGCGTTCGAGCTTTCGGTCGCCACGTCGTCCAGGCGGCCGAACAGCCCGATCGACCAGTCCGGCTGCAGCAATTTCAGCAGCGCGCCCATTGTCGCGCTCATGACCCCGCCACCGATCAGGACGACGTCATAGGCGGAATCGGTTCGGGTCGCAGTCGGCGTCATGAGATTCTCCGAAACGACGCGCGCGGGACGATGTCACCGGTCGCGACCGGCGCCGCCGGAGCAGCAGCATGCGGCCCCGCGCGTCGGCAATGGGGGACGAAACGAAATAAGCTGAAAAGCAGCGGCAGTAAAACGAATGGAGTCGAAACGACGCCGCCATGCCGCCCGCCGGGCCCAGTCATCCGTGCCCTGTCATCCGCGCGGAACCACATGATCCCCCTTGCTGTTTTTCCCCGGAACAATATTCGGAACAATATTCGCCCGATGGCAGGTGCCCGGTGGCAGGTGCCCAGCGGCTGGTGCATGACGCTGGTCTTTTCGTTTCTAGCCATCCCAGCCAGGTTCCGGCGCATCATCTCTGCGCGAGGGGGCACGCCGCCCCGCCCCGTCCCATCACCCCGCTGCAACGCGGGACGGCACGCGGGACGGTGGCCGGATTTCGAATACGCCTGTATGGAACAGGTTCCGTTCAAACGCGCGATCGTCCCGAAACGGAAACGGGACATGCCGGCTCCGCATGGCTGGCAGACAAAGAGCGCATCATCGCGAAAGCGCGGCCCTGCGCCGCATGCCGGCGGGCAGGACGCGCCACGCCAGCAGCAGGGCGACGGCCAGCGCATAGGCCAGCGTCTCCGGCCGCAGGACCTTGAAGGACAGGATGAAATGAATCGCGGCACAGCACGCCGCCGGATAGACCCAGCGATGCAGCGCGCGCCAGCGCGGCCCCAGCCGCCGGATCGACCAGCGGTTGGACGTGGCCGCCAGGCCGGCCAGGACCAGAAACGCGACCATGCCCAGAATGACGAAGGGCCGTTTTTCGACATCGGCCAGCAGCACCGGAAAATCGAACCCCTGGTCCAGCCCGACATAGGCCGTCAGGTGGAACAGCGCGTACCAGAAGGCCAGCAGCCCCAGCGCACGGCGATAGCGCAGCAGGTTGATGCCCGCGATCTCGCGCAATGGCGTGACGCACAGCGACAGGATCAGAAAGCGTAGCGCCCAGAGACCCAGCGTGCGCAGAAAGGCATTGACCGGATCGGCACCCAGCCGCCCGGTCGCCCCCATCGCGAATGCGACCGACGCGGGCATCAGCCCCGCGACATACAGGGCGGCCCGTATCAGGCCGGGCGAGAGGCGGCGTGCCACCGTCAGAAATTGCGCCGCAGGTCCATGCCGGCATACAGGCCGGCCACCTGCTCGGCATAGCCGTTGAACGGCAGGGTCGGCTGCCGCGCCGCACCGAAGAACCCGCCCCTGGCCCCGATCGGGCGCTCGGTCGCCTGGCTCCAGCGCGGGTGATCGACTGCGGGATTGACGTTGGCATAGAACCCGTACTCGTCCGACGCGCGATCGTTCCACGCGGTGCGGGGCCGCGTTTCGGTCAGGCGGATGCGCACGATCGACTTGATGCCCTTGAACCCGTATTTCCACGGCACCACCAGCCGGACCGGCGCGCCGTTCTGGTTGGGCAGGGTCCGGCCGTACAGCCCCACTGCCAGGATCGTCAGCGGGTGCATCGCCTCGTCCAACCGCAGCCCCTCGGCATAGGGCCAGTCCAGCACATGCAGCATGCTGTCCTGGCCGGGCATTTCCGCGGGACGCAGCACCGATTCGAACGCGACATATTTCGCGCTGCCCAGCGGCTCGACCTCCTTCAGCAGATCGGCCAGGGCAAAGCCGGTCCAGGGGATGACCATCGACCACGCCTCGACACAGCGCATGCGATAGAGGCGCTCCTCCAGCGGGCGGGCCAGCAGCGCGTCGATGTCGTAGGTGCGCGGCCTGGCCACCAGCCCCTCGACCCGGACCGTCCACGGGCGGGGATGAAAATCGCCCGACCGTTCCGCCGGGTCGGTCTTTTCAAGCCCGAATTCGTAGAAATTATTGTAATGCGTGGCGTCCTGGAACGGCGTGGGCGTCAGCCCGGTGCCCGACAGCGCGCCCGGCGCGGCGCGCAGGGGATCGGCCC
>NZ_JABXXP010000402.1 GCF_013376155.1 Nguyenibacter vanlangensis | reverse complement strand
CAGCGCGGCGATGGCGCCGGCGACGGCCTGCGGGATCGGCGCGCTCCGCGCGCGCGCCGTATCGACATGGATCAGCATCTGTTCCGCCGTGGCCAGGGGCGCGTCGTCACCCGCCGCGGTCAGCACGTGGAACAGATGCAGCCGCTTGCCGTCGGCGTCCAGGACGCGCGTCCGGACCATGATCGCCATGCCGCACCGCGCCTGGCCCAGATGCCGGAGATGGGTTTCGACGGTGTAGAAACTCTGTCCCGCCGCGACATGGTCCGGGCCGGCGCCGATGGCGTCCAGGATGTGGTCGGTCGCCTCGCCGAACACCTGAAGATACCGGTGTTCGGTCATATGGCCGTTATAATCGATCCATTCCGGCGGCACGACGCCTTGCCAGCTTGCCGGTATCCCGTCCGCCCCCGGCTGGCCGCCCTGCGCACCGTCCGCGCGGCGGGCGGCGAAACGGTTCAGCGTCGCCCCCGCCGCATAACCCTGCGAACCGACGGTCGCCAGCGCGCGGATGACCTTGACCAGCGCCTCGTCGCGCAGGCGCTCCAATGCGCGAACCGTCATGCCGCCCGCCTGCTCGTCCGACTGGCCGGCGATGCGGTCGATCAGCGCGTCGGTCAGTTCGGGGGCGACCAGCCTGGTCCAGGGCAGTTCCAGCGCCGGCCCGAACTGGGCCAGGAAATGCCGCATCCCCGCATCGCCGCCGGCCAGGCGATAGGTCAGGAACGTCCCCATGAAGGACCAGCGCAATCCGGCGCCGTACCGGATCGCGTCGTCCAGTTCCGCCGTCGTCGCGACGCCCTCCTCGATCAGCCACAGCCCCTCGCGCCACAGCGCTTCGAGCAGGCGGTCGGCTATGAAACCGTCCACTTCCTTGCGTACATGCAGGACCTGCATGCCGATGGCGCGATAGAAGGCCGCGACCCGGGCCTTGGTGTCCTCCGACGTCCGCGCGCCGCCGCAGATCTCCACAAGCGGCAGCAGATAGACGGGGTTGAACGGATGGCCGACCACGAAGCGTTCGGGATGGCGCAGCCTGGCCTGCAGCCGCGTGGGCAACAGTCCGGAGGTCGACGAGGCGATCGGCACGGCGGCCGGCAGCAGGGCGTCGATCCGCTCCAGCACGTCGCATTTCAGCGTCTGGATTTCCGGCAGGCTTTCCTGGACGAAATCGGCGCCCTCCAACGCCTCTTCCAGCGTCGCGGCGATATGCAGCCGTCCTTCCGGCGGCAGGGCGCCGGGCAGCAGTCCGGCCCAGGCCGCGCGCGCCATGCCCAGAACGGCTTCGGCGCGGGCACGGGCGTCCGGGCTGGGATCATAAAGGACGGCGTCGCGTCCGTTCAGCACGAAGCGCGCGGCCCAGCCGGCGCCGATCACACCGCCGCCGACCAGCCCGCAGCGTTTCGGGCCAAAATCCTGTCCGTTCATATCCTGTCCGCTCATCGCATCATCCCCGTTTCGTCAGCCCGAGCAGCCCGCGCACCGCCTGCGGTCCCAGGATCTCGACATTCATCGCGCCCAGGATCGTCGCCGCCCGGTCGACAAGCTGCGCATTGCTGGCCAGTTCGCCGCGCGAGAGATAGAGATTGTCCTCCAGCCCCACCCGGATGTTCGCGCCGACCATCGGCGCCAGCCCGACATAAGGCAGTTGGAAGCGGCCGAGCGAAAACATGCTGTAGACGCAGTCCGTCGGCAGCGCATTGACCATGGCATGCAGGGTCAGCAGGTCGTTGGGCGCGCCATAGGGCACACCCATGCAGAGCTGGATCATCAGCGGCGCGTCCAGCAATCCTTCCCTGAACATCTGTTTCACGAACACCAGATGGCCGGTATCGAACACTTCCAGTTCCGGCCGCACGCCCAGCGCCCGGACCTGCCGCGCCATCTCCCGCAGGATCGACGGCGTGTTGACCATGACATAGTCGCCCAGCGAGAAATTCATCGTCCCGCAATCCAGCGTGCAGATTTCGGGCAGCAGTTCGGCCACGTGCGCCAGGCGTTCGGTCGGGCCGGCCATGTCCGTCCCCGTGACGTCGGGCGGCAGCGGGGACTCGCCGCCGCCCAGCACCAGGTCTCCGCCCATGCCGGCGGTCAGGTTGATGATCACGTCGGTATCGGCGTCGCGGATGCGCTCGACGACCTCGCGGTACAATGCAATGTCGCGCGCCGCCTTGCCCGTTTCGGGATCGCGCACATGGATATGCGCCACGGCGGCCCCTGCCTTGGCCGCGTCGATCGCGGCGTCGGCGATCTGTTTCGGCGTGATCGGCAACCCGGGATGGCTGTCCGCCGTATCCCCGGCCCCCGTGACCGCGCAGGTGATGAACAGGCTGGTTTTCATGCAGGTTCGCCCTCGTGCCGACGGACAGGCATCCTGTCCGTCCCGAAGCGAGTGTGGCGCGCGGCGCGGGGCGCGTGCGTGACCGTTCCCGCCCTTTGCGTTGCGGTTCCGGTCGGATATCGTCACGCTCCATGACGTGCCGCGTCGGTTTCCTGCTGGTTCCCCGCTTTTCCGCGCTGGGGTTTCTCTGCGCGGCGGAACCGTTGCGCGTGGCCAACCGGCTGGCCGGACAGGCGTTCTATCAATGGGACGTTCTCTCGCTCGATGGCCGGCCCGCCGTGGCGTCCAACGCGATGCGGATCGAGGCGGCGCGGTCGCTGGCGGACGCGG
>NZ_JABXXP010000401.1 GCF_013376155.1 Nguyenibacter vanlangensis | reverse complement strand
GCCCTGGCCAGGCAGAATGCCGCCGCGCTGGCGGAGCGGACGGGCGTGCGCGTGATCGGCGCCGATACACTGGCCGCGTTGCTGGCGGACCCGGCGCGCACGCTCTACCGGCTGGATGTGCGCACGCCCGAGGAATACCAACATGGCCACCTGGCCGGCTTCCGCTCCGCCCCGGGCGGCCAGCTTGTCCAGGCGACCGACGAATGGATCGGCGTGCGGCACGGCACGATCGTGCTGACGGATGATGACGGGGTGCGTGCCCGCATGACCGGTCATTGGCTGAGGCAACTCGGCTGGCGCGAGGTCTATGTGCTGGACGGCTGGTCGGACCTGCCGCGCGAGTCCGGGCCGGAGCCGGTCCTGCTGGCGGCGTCTCCGCCCGAGGTGGAAATGATCGCGCCGTCGGACCTGGCCGCGCTTCGGGATGAGGCATGGGTGATCGACCTGGCCACCAGCCCTGAATTCCGCAGGGGCCATATCCCCGACGCGCGCTTCGCGATCCGGACCGGCCTGGCTGATCATCCTGCCCTGGAGACGGTGCGGGAGATCGTGCTGACCTCACCCGACGGACTCGCTGCACGTCTGGCCGCGCCGGAACTGGCGCGGCAGGGCAGGCATGTCCGCGTGTTGGCCGGGGGTACCCGCGCCTGGCAGCAGGCCGGGCTAGGGCTGGAAACCGGGCTCGACCCCGCGACCGCCCTGTTCGGCGCCGACGATGTCTACAAGCGCCCTTATGAGGGCACCGACAACGCCGCCGCCGCGATGCAGGCCTATCTGGACTGGGAATTCGGGCTGGTCGCGCAGTTGGAGCGCGACGGAACCCATGGTTTCACGGTGCTGGAGTGATCCGGCGGGCGTGATCGGGCAATGCGGTCCGTCCTGTTACGTCAGGGCGGACCGGCCGGCGGCGATCAGGGCGCTGTCGCCCTGCGGCGTATGAATCCGTCCGCACAGCACGTCGCGATAATGGCGTTCCAGCGGATTGTCCTGGCTTAACCCCGGATTGCCGATCGCGGCCACCGCCTTGCCGACGGCGGCGATCGCGTTTTCGGTCACGACATGCTTGACCAGCCCGGCATCGGTGTCGGCGCGCTCGCCGTTCTCCTCGCGGGTCAGCGCGTGCTCGATCAGGGCGCGGTTGGTCAGCAGCAGGGCGTCGATCTCGCCGAGCAGGACCTGAAAGCGCGGCAGGCTGGCCAGCGGTGCGCCCAGATTGGTGGGCACCCGGTCATGCAGGAAGCCCACCAGCCAGTCGCGGGCGGCATGCGCCACCCCGTCATAGAGCGCCGCGATGACGACGGCATGCCAACTGGCCAGTTGCACGGCTTCGTCCGGCGCGGCGGCGGGCGGGGCGAGATTGACCAGATAACGTTCGGGAATCGCCACGTCTTCGAAGCGGATGGTGTGACTGCCGGTCGCGCGCATGCCCATCTGGTGCCAGCTTTTCTCGATCCGCACGCCGGGCAGGTCCAGCGGCACCAGCACCTGTCCGACACGCGGCGTATCGCCGTCCGTACGTGCCCATACTGCCCCCCAGCGCAACGCCGTCGAACCGGTCGAGAAGATCTTGCACCCGTTGATCCGCCAGGTCGCGCCGTCCTGCCGGACGGTGGTGGCAGGCAGGCCGCCGCGCGCCGGCGTGCCCAGTTCGGGCTCGACGCGCAGCGCGTTGATCAGCGCCCCCTCCTGCGCGATGCTGCGGAACAGTTCCATCTTGACATCGTCGGGCCAGCGATCCGAACGGACGATCGCGCCGGACTGAAGATATTGCATCGACACGATCAGCGCGGTGGACGGGTCGCCGCGTGCGATGCGGCTGACGACCTCCAGCATCGTGCGCAGCCCGATCGCCAGGCCGCCATGGGTGCGGGGCAAGGCCAGAGCCAGGAAACCCGCGTCGCGCAGCTCTGCCAGATTGTTTAGCGCAATCTCGCCCGAGCGGTCATATTCCGCCGCCCGCGCCGCGAAGCGCGGCACCAGCCGGTCCAGCGCCGCCCAGTCCGGCGTGTCATGCCGCGTCGGTGCGACCGGTAGCGTGTCCATCCGTTCGTTCTCCTTCCTCGTATCCGTCTTCCTGGTATCCGTCGTCGGGATCAAGGCGCGGCAAGGCTTTCGTCGAAGGCCGTGGGCAGGGCGTCCGTGCCCGATACCAGCCCGGCCTTGCGATAACTGTCCAGAGTCGCCTGCTCCTGCGCAACCACATGATGATCCAGCGGCACGGGTGCCGCGATCTGTTTTTCGGCGACGGCCAGGGCCACGTCGTCCGGCAGTCCTGTCTGCCGCGCCAGGATCGCGGCATAGTCCGCCAGATGGGCGTGCCCCCAGGCATAGGCCCGGGTGACGCGCCGGTAGAAATCGGCCAATTGCGCACGCTTGTGCGCCAGCGCCGCCTGGTTGGCGACGAAGAAACTGTTGCCGGGCAGGAGACCGCTCCCGTCCACCACCACATGCCCGTGGCCGCGCAGCACCTCCAGAGACACATAAGGCTCCCAGGTCGACCAGGCGTCCAGGTTGCCGGCGTCGAGCGCGGCCTTGGCCTGAGCCGGGGTCAGGAACACGATGCGGGGCGCGGGCGGCGGAATCGCGCCGCTCTGGATCAGGCGCAGCAGCAGCAGATGCCCGATCGAGCCGCGTCCGGTGGCGATCCGCTTGCCCGAAAGCCCTGCGGCGTCGTGGAT
>NZ_JABXXP010000400.1 GCF_013376155.1 Nguyenibacter vanlangensis | reverse complement strand
CGGCGGCCTCGGCCTCCGATTTCGCGCGGATCGACCGCGCCTCGCCCTCGGCGGCGGCCACGGCCGCGTTGGCGTTGGCCTGGGCGGCAATCTGCTGGCGCTCGGCGTCGATCACCGCCTGCTGGCGCAATTGTTCCGACCGCGTCACCTCGGCCTTCGCCCGGGTCATCATGTCGATGGCGTGGCGGAACGCCTCGGTATAATCCAGGTCGGTAATCTGAACTTCCGAAACCTCGATGCCGTACAGCTTCAGCGCCTGCGCGGCCACATCGGCCTTGATCTCGCTCTCGATCAGGCTGCGCGCGCTGGGTACGTCCGAAACCTGCCGCCGGCCGAAGGCCGATTTCATCCGGTCGTTGGCCAGCGTATAGATCCGTTGTTCATAGAACGGCACATGCTCGTACAGGTTCTGCACATCCCCGTCGGGAACGTCGAACTGCACCAGCATCGTCACGTTCACGCCCTGGTTGTCGGCGGTAAAGACTTCGGATTTCTGGATGGCGACCTGCTGGGTGGCGGTGCTGTATTCCACCACGCTTTCCACCCAAGGCAGCTTGAAATGCAGCCCCGGCCCCGCCGTGCGCGAAAACGCCCCGAAGCGCGATACCACGCCGACATTCTTCTGGTCGATCGTGTAACCGGTGCCGAACAGCAGCGACAACACCACCAGCGCCCCGGCGGCCAGGGCACCATAACGGGCGATCGTCCGGGGATTGGCCCCGTCATACCGAAAATGCATGACGCCACGATATCGGCGATCGCCCGCCCCGGCAATCCACCCCCTGCCTTTCGGCAAAAGACGCCGGCAGCGCACCAAAGCGCTTCCACTGAACACCGGTTCAGTGGATATGCGCCAAGCTATTATTCACAAGCTATTATTCAATTGGGCCTCTTCACCCGTTCAAACAAGTCCGCCCGAAACGGGATCTGCTCTATGTCGTATCCTCGCCGGCCGGCAGCTCGGTGTCGAAATGGGCGATCGCCTCCGATGCCGCGCAATTCAGCCGGATCACCTCGCCCTGCACCGCGTCGGCCATCGACAAGGGCAGGTAATGCGCCGCCCCGTCCGTGCCGGTCAGGCGCAGCCGCGCCCCCCCTTCGGCCTCCTGGACCTCGCCGACCGGCGCATTGTCCGCCCCGACGATCTTCATGCCGGAATGCAACTGGAACCATTGTGTCATGGACGCCTCCTCGCAGACTGTCCGTGCCCGTCATATGGGAACGCGGCGGCGGCGGCGGACGGGCCCGCCGATCACATCCCGTTGCGTATTCCCCCCATGCATCCCTCGGGCAGGCTCCCCCGCGCGACGCGCCCGGCGCAAGATGCCCAGCGTAAGATGATTACACTACGAAACGAAAAACCAGCCGCGCGGCACGGCGCCAATCCCGTGCCGGGCAAGAAAATAACGGCGCTTTACACGCGAGCCATCGCTCAATTAGGACGTGCCGTATCCTCTTCGCCCCCGCCCGTTTCAGCCCTTTCGCCGGACATCGTGCCCGCCATGCCCCGAACCCAGGCCGACACCGCCTCGCCCCTGCGCCATTCGCTGTTCGAAGACGCCTATGCCCTCGTCATCGGCTGTTCGCTGATCGTGCTCGGCCTGGCCTGCCTGCACCGGGCCGGACTGGTCACCGGCGGGGTCGCCGGGGTGGCGTTGCTGCTGTCCTACGTCGTGAAGCTGCCGGCCGGGCTGCTCTTCACGCTGATCAATATTCCCTTCCTCGCCTTCGCCTGCCGGACCATGGGGGGCGCGTTCGCGCTCAAGACACTGATCGTCAGCTTCTCGGTCACCCTCTCCGCCCTGGTCTTCCCGCATCTGATGACGTTAGGCGCCATCAACCCGTTCTGGGCGGCCTTCTTCGGCGGAACGACGATCGGCATGGGCATCCTGTCCCTGGCCCGGCACCAGGCCGGGGTCGGGGGCACGGGCGTCATCACGCTGTGGCTGTACAAGACGCGCGGCTGGAACGCCGGCAAAAGCCAGTTGGCCATCGATGCCGGCATCCTGGCCCTCTCGCTCCTGGTCATCGATGTCCGCCACGTCCTGCTCTCGGCCGTCAGCGCGGTGGCGATCAGCGGCGTGGTCGCCACCTTCCACCGCCCGGGCCGCTATACCGGCTACTGACCCGTCGTCGCGGCCCCCCGCGCATCTCCCATCGCACCCCCCATCGCATCCAGCGTCGCACGCAGGTCGCCGCCATGCCGGGCCAGGCCGGCTTCGGCCGCCTCCAGCGTCATGCCGTGCCGGATCAGCACCGCGCGCTTGACATTGCCGCCGGCGGCGTCCAGCGCCTGGCGGATCTCGTCATCCGTCCCGCCCGCCAGGGTCCGGACCATGCGCGCGGCCCGCCGCCGCAATTTCGCGTTCACCACCCGCATATCCACCATCTGCCCGCGATAGGCATGGCCCAGCCGGACCATCAGCGTGGTCGAAAGCAAATTCAGCGCCGCCTTCTGCGCGGTCCCGGCCTTCAGCCGGGTCGAACCGGCAATGACCTCCGCACCGGTCACGATCCCGATCCCCAGCTCGGCCTCGCGCAGCAGCCGTCCCTCGGCATTGCAGCTCATGCCCACCGTCAGGCTGCCGGCCGCCCGCGCGGCACGCAGCGCCGCGGCGGTATAGGGCGTATTACCGCTGGCCGCGACGCCCAGCACCACGTCGTCGCCGCCGGGCCGATGGGCC
>NZ_JABXXP010000399.1 GCF_013376155.1 Nguyenibacter vanlangensis | reverse complement strand
GCCGGCCCTGCCGCCGCCGGACGAACCGGAGCCGCTGCCCGCGGGGGCCGGACCGGGGCCGCGCTTCTTGCGCACCTCGACCTGCACCACCTTCGAACGACCATGGCTGAAACTCTGCCGCACGGAACCGGCGTCAACCGTCCGTCCGACATCCCTCCGGCCCGCCGGCCGCAGGGACAAGCGTCCCTTACCCTGATCCTGATCGTTGCCTTCGCTCATGTACCCGCCTGTTCACCCAAGTCCGGCGGATCGGTCCGCCAAACCCGGAACCGTCCTGCCGGACAGCCCCGCAAAACGTTCATTATCGACGCGGAAACGCCGTGCCAGCTCGCCATGCGACATCGCCGCATGCACGACATGGTCACGGCCGAATGCCGCCCCCAACGCCGCCGCCGTAGGAACAACCGCTACCGGAAGGTCCCGTGCGCCGGACAACAACCTCGTCCTCTCGTCCGGGCTGCCATCCTCGGCCTGAATGATCAGACCGGCGCGACCGCCCGCTATCCATTCCCGCACCTTGGCGAAGCCATAGGTCACCTGACCGGCCCGCCGTGCGAGTCCCACCGTCTCCATCATCCGGCGCACCAGCCCGGCTTCCAGGATCCTGTCCAGGTCGGGCGGGATTGTGACCTGTCCACGTGCGGCGCGTGCGAACGCCCCCCGTGTCCGGGCCGTTTCTAGCACATCCCGCCGGGCGCTCAACCAGATTCCCCGTCCGGGCAGACGCGCGGCCAGATCGGGGGTCAGAACCCGATCCGGCGAGACGACGAAACGCAGCATGGTCTCGGGCGCCGCCCGTTCGCGGGTGACGATGCAGCGGCGCAGCGGGGCGTGCCCGTTTTCCGTGCATTCGTCGTCGGCACATTCGTCCGCCCGTCCATCCTCCACGCCCCGGTCGCCGATCTCCGTCTCCATTCCCCGCACCGTCTCCGGCCGCGGCGCCGCCTCAGGCGCCCGCCGCCTCTCCGCTCTCGGCGCCTTCTTCGGCACCGCCCTCGGTACCATCGAACCAATGGGCGCGCGCCGCCATGATGATCTCGTTGGCCGCCTCCTCGTCGATCACGTCGCCGCCCAGGATCTCGACCAGTTCGTCGCCCGCCAGGTCGGCCAGGTCGTCGAGCGACTTCACGCCCTTCTCACCCAGCGTGACCAGCATCTGGTTCGAGAACACGCCCAGCACCGCGATGTCGTCCGAAACGCCCAGGCCGCGGCGCTTCTCATCCAGCTCGTCCTCGCGGCGGGCCAGGAAGCCCTCGGCGCGGCGGACCAGCTCGCCGGCCACGTCCTCGTCGAACCCTTCGATCCCGGCCAGCTCGTCCGGGTCGGCATAGGCCAGTTCCTCGATCGTATGGAAGCCTTCGGTCACCAGCAGGCCGGCGATGACGTCGTCCACGTCCAGCGCCTCGACGAACAGGCTGCTGCGGCGGCGGAATTCCTCCTGCCGGCGCTCGGATTCCTCGGCTTCGGTCAGGATGTCGATGTCCCAGCGGGTGAGCTGGCTGGCCAGGCGGACATTCTGCCCGCGGCGGCCGATCGCCAGGCTGAGCTGCTCGTCGGGTACCACCACCTCGACGCGGCCAGCTTCCTCGTCCATCACCACCTTGGTCACTTCCGCCGGGGCCAGCGCGTTGACCACGAAGGTCGCGGCCTGCGGGCTCCAGGGGATGATGTCGATCTTCTCGCCCTGCAGTTCCTGCACCACCGCCTGCACGCGCGAGCCGCGCATGCCCACGCAGGCCCCGACCGGGTCGATCGACGCGTCGCGCGAGATCACCGCCATCTTGGCGCGCGAGCCGGGATCGCGGGCCACGGCCTTGATCTCGATGATACCGTCATAGATCTCGGGCACTTCCTGGGCGAACAGCTTGGCCAGGAAGGCCGGATGGGTGCGCGACAGGAAGATCTGCGGGCCGCGCGGCTCGTCACGCACGTCGTAGATATAGGCGCGCACGCGGTCCGAGTTGCGGAAGCTCTCGCGCGGGATCAGCTCGTCGCGGCGCAGCAGCGCCTCGGAATTGCCGATCTCGACCATCAGGTTGCCGTATTCGGTGCGCTTGACCGTGCCGTTCACGATTTCGCCCACACGGTCCTTGAACTCGTCGTACTGGCGCTTGCGCTCATATTCGCGCACCCGCTGGACGATGACCTGCTTGGCGGTCTGGGCGGCGATCCGGCCGAAATCGATCGGCGGCAGCGGGTCGATCAGATGTTCGCCCAACTGGATCTCGGGCTTGAACTTGCGCGCGATATGGAGCGGGATCTGCGTTTCCTCGTTCTCCACCACCTCGACCGCCTCGGTCCAGCGGGACAGCCGCACGTCGCCGCTCTTGCGGTCGATGGTGGCGCGGATGTCCTTCTCGTGCCCGTATTTCGCGCGGCCGGCCTTCTGGATGGCCTGCTCCATCGCTTCCAGAACCTCTTCCCGGTCGATCGACTTCTCGCGCGCGACGGCGTCGGCCACCAGCAGCAGTTCGGGACGGGAAACGGACGTGTCCATCAGGGCCTCCAGGGACGTCTCAGTGGGTCTTGCGCGCCGGCGACCGGCCGGGCTTGGCGTGTGTCATGTGGTCCGGGGCCTCTTGCGCGTCCCCGGCACCGTCCCGCGCGCCCATCATATGGGCGGTGGCGGCGATCAATTCATCGGTCAGCACCAGCCGCGCGCGGCGCAGGTCCGCCAGCGGCAGCG
>NZ_JABXXP010000398.1 GCF_013376155.1 Nguyenibacter vanlangensis | reverse complement strand
CCCGTGTCGCGCCGACCAGGACCAGTGCCGCGTCCGCCGGCATCGACAGCCCGACGGCGCGGGAGACGTCGTCGAGCACGCCGAGACCGCCGATCGCGGGGGTCGGCAGGATGGAGAGCGTGCTGCCGTCGGGGGCACGGGTTTCGTTGTAGAGGGAGACGTTGCCGCTGACGACCGGGAAGTCGAGCGCGCGGCAGGCCTCGCCCATGCCTTCGATCGCCGCGACGAACTGGCCCATGATCTCGGGCTTTTCGGGCGAGCCGAAATTGAGGTTGTCGGTGATCGCCAGCGGACGGGCGCCGGTGGCGACGATGTTGCGCCAGGCCTCGGCCACCGCCTGGGCGCCGCCGGTGCGGGGATCGGCCTTGCAATAGCGCGGGGTGCAGTCGGTGGTGAGCGCGAGCCCGAGGGACGTGTCCTCGATCCTGACGATCGCGGCGTCGGCGGCGCCGGGGCGCTTGACTGTCTGGCCGCCGACCGTGCTGTCGTACTGGTTCCAGACCCAGGCGCGCGAGGCGAGGTCCGGGCAGCCGATCAGCCGGATCAGCGCCTGTTCGATCCCGACCGGGTCGGTGAGCGGGCCCAGCGGCGCGGGCGCCGGCGTGGGGGACGTGGGACGGCGATAGATGGGGGCCTGTTCGGCCAGCGGTTCGAGCGGGATGTCGGCTTCGACGCGGCCCTGGTGACGGACCACGATATGGCCGGTGTCGGTCAGGTGGCCGATGACCGCGAAATCCAGTTCCCATTTTTCGAAGATCGCGCGGGCCTGTTCGGTCCGGTCGGGCCGGATGACGATCAGCATGCGCTCCTGGCTTTCGGAGAGCATCATCTCATAGGCCGTCATGCCGCGTTCGCGCTGGGGCACGGTATCGAGGTCGAGATCGATGCCCACCCCGCCCTTGCCGGCCATTTCGACCGAGGACGAGGTCAGGCCGGCGGCGCCCATGTCCTGGATGGCGACGATGGCGTCGGTGGCCATCAGTTCCAGGCACGCCTCGATCAGCAGCTTTTCGACGAACGGGTCGCCGACCTGCACCGTCGGGCGCTTGGCCAGCGCGTCCTCGTCGAATTCGGCCGAGGACATGGTGGCGCCGTGGATGCCGTCGCGGCCGGTTTTCGAGCCGACATAGACCACCGGGTTGCCCACCCCCGCCGCCGCGGAGAGGAAGATCCGGTCCTGGCGGGCGACGCCGACGGTCATGGCGTTGACCAGCGGGTTGCCGTCATAGGCCGGGTGAAAATTGATCTCGCCCCCCACGGTGGGGACACCGACGCAATTGCCGTAGCCGCCGATGCCGCGCACCACGCCATCGACGATGCGGCGGGTCTGCGGGTTGTCGGGCGCGCCGAAGCGCAGCGCGTTGAGGTTGGCCACCGGGCGGGCGCCCATGGTGAAGACGTCGCGCAGGATGCCGCCCACGCCCGTCGCCGCGCCCTGGTAGGGTTCGATGAAGGAGGGGTGGTTGTGGCTTTCCATCTTGAAGATGGCGGCCAGGCCCTGGCCGATATCGACCACGCCGGCATTCTCGCCCGGGCCGTGGATTACCCATGGCGCGGTGGTGGGCAGGGTCTTGAGCCACACGCGCGAGGATTTGTAGGAACAATGTTCCGACCACATGACCGAGAAGATGCCCAGTTCGGTCAGGGTCGGGGTACGGCCCATGATCGAGAGCACGTTGCCCCATTCGTCGGCGGTCAGTCCGAATTCCCGGGCCATCGCCTGATCGACGGGTCGCTGCCCGGTTGCGCTGCTTGTCGTTGCGCTGCTCATCGGACCAGAGCCTCCACCAGCCCCTCGAACAGGGGTTTGCCGTCTTCGCCGCCCATCAGCGGGTCCACCAGGTCTTCGGGATGCGGCATCATGCCGCAGATGCGCAGGTTTTCGCTGAGCACCCCGGCGATCGCGTTCACGCTGCCGTTGGGGTTGGTCCGCAGATCGCCCGCATCGACGCGGCCGTCGGGCCGCGCGTAGCGGAACGCGACGCGGTTGCCGTCCTCGAGCGCGCGGATCGTGTCGGAATCGGCGATGTAGTTGCCGTCGCCGTGGGCCATCGGGGTGCGGAACACGTCGCCCACCCGCCATTTGCGGGTGAAGGGCGTGTCGTCGCGTTCGACGCGCAGGTGACAATCCTGCGACAGGAAGCGCAGGGCGGCGTTGCGCAGCAGCGCGCCCGGCAGCAGCCCGGCCTCGGTCAGGATCTGGAAGCCGTTGCATACGCCCAGGATATGGCCCCCGGCGGCGGCGAAGCGCCGGATGTCGGCCATGATCGGGGCATGGGCGGCCATGGCGCCGCAGCGCAGATAGTCGCCGTAGCTGAAGCCGCCGGCCAGGACCACCAGATCGAGGTCCGGCAGGGCGGTGTCATGGTGCCAGATCATGGCGGGCGCGCGGCCGGTGACCGTCCGCAGGGCGATCGCCATGTCCCGTTCCCGGTTCGTGCCGGGGAAGACGACGATGCCGGCCTTCATTTGCCGCCACCGCAGGGATAGGCGTCATGCAGGGCGGTGAAGACCAGGCCGCCGACCGGGCTGGAGAGCTGGGCGGAATGGCCGCGCAGCCAGGAGACGACACGGCCGCGCATGTCCTGCGTGGGGGTGCCGGCGGGGATGCAGAAGCCGGTCGGCGCGTTGGCGTCGCCCTGGTGGCGGTCATAGACGTGGGTGAGCGCCACCGAATCGGCCAGGCCGGCGATATAGGC
>NZ_JABXXP010000397.1 GCF_013376155.1 Nguyenibacter vanlangensis | reverse complement strand
GGAACGGGAACGGCCAGCGTGCCCTGGCCGGGGCGGGACAGGACCAGCCCGCCCGCCCCGTCCGGCGCCGGACGGGGGGACCACGCCACCGACACCAGCGCCATGGACGGGATCTGGCGCTGGGTCAGGAACGTCCCGTCCGGGTCGGTCACCACCCAGCGCCGGTCGTCCTGCAGCCCGCAGGGGCCCAGCCACCCATCCGCCACGGCGATGCCCCCCAGCGACTTGACCGGGTAGACATGCAGGGACGCGACCGAGAGCCCCGCATCCGTCCCCGCGCCCGTCATTTCCCGTGCGGCGCTGCCGGCTGCACGCCGAAGCGGAAGATCGTCGTGTAGTCGAACGTCTCGCCCGGGTTCAGCGTCGTGGTCGGGAAGGAGGGGTGGTTGGGCGAATCGGGATAATGCTCGGCCTCGAACGCGATCGCGTCGGTCTGGCGATAGGCGCGGTGCGATACGCCGGCATAGGCGCCGGTCAGCGAGTTCGAGGTGTAGACCTGCAGCCCCGGCTGGCTGGTCAGCACCTCCATCGTGCGGCCGGTCCGGGGATCCACGATCCGCGCCGCCGGGCGGGGAGCCGCGCCCGCCTGGCCGTCGACGACCCAGTTGTGGTCGTAGCCGCGCGCGAACATCAATTGCGGATAATCGTCGCGCAGATGCTCGCCGATGCGCATCGGCTTGCGGAAATCCAACGGCGTGCCGGCCACCGACGCCAGTTCGCCGGTCGGGATCGCGGTCGGATCGGTCGGCGTGTAGCGCGCGGCGTCGATCTGCAGCACCTCGTTCTCGATCGAGCCCGATCCCTCGCCGCCCAGATTGAAATAGCTGTGGTTGGTCAGGTTGAGCACCGTCGGCTGGTCGGTCGTCGCCTTGTAGTGCAGGGTGAGCTGGTCATGGTCGTCCAGCGTGTAGGTCACGCTGACCTTCAGCGTGCCGGGGAAGCCCTGGTCGCCGTCCGGGCTGGTCATCGACAGGGTGGCGCTGGCCGCATGCGCGCCCGCCGCGGTGCCGTCCACCGTCCAGACATATTTGTCGAAGCCCCTGGTGCCGCCATGCAGCGCGTTCGGCGGCGCGGTCACGGGAACGTGATACGTCTTGCCGCCCAGCGTGAAGGTCCCCTTGGCGATCCGGTTGGCGTACCGGCCGATCATGGCGCCGAAGAACAGGCCGCCCTGCGCGCTGTCGACCGTGTAGCCCTGCAGGTCCGGAAAGCCGAGGACGATGTCGTCGACATGGCCGGTCCGGTCGGGCGTGTCGATCGCGGTGATGATGCCGCCATAGGTGATGAAGCGCACCGACACGTTATGCGCGTTGCGCAGGGTCAGGATTTCGATCGGCGTGCCGTCGGCCATCGTGCCGAATTTCGCCCGGTCCAGCGTGACGGCGGCGGCGGCCGGCCGGGCGGCGAGCGCGCCGCCCACGGTGGAGGCTGCCAGCAGCAGCGCGGAAACCGAACGTGCCTTGGTGAGCTTGAACATCGTATCCCATTCATCTGTTGTGGATTTTGTGTCACACTGGACCAGTCTTCGACGATCCGGCAAGCCCGAAATCCGGCCCGGCAGCGTTGTCCGGTCCGCCAGGCGCGGAAGGATGACGCCCATGACGGATTGCGCAACCGCCGGGCCATGCTAGAGAGTTTCCTCGCGGAAGGACATGGTCCGGTCCGCTTCATTCCATGATGCCCGGGACGCGCCGTGTTCCGGGACGCGGACCGACAACAGGCCCCGGCCGTCCCGCGAGTCGACGCGGACCGGGGAACAGGCCTGGAAACAGGCCAGGAACAGGAACGAGTATGCGTGCAATGACAGGATCGAAGCCTCTACCGTCCCGGTCATCCACCCGTATGCTCCACCCGCGCATCGCCTCCGTTGCCGCCGGTGCGGGCATGCTGGCGCTGGCGCTGGCGGGATGCGCCGCGCCGCCGCCCAAGGACCCCGAGGCCCTGGCCGAGTATCGCGAGGCGAACGACCCCTATGAGCCGCTGAACCGCAAGATGTACGGGATCAGCATGACGCTGGACAAATACACGCTGCGCCCGGTCGCCAAGGCGTGGGTCTGGGCCCTGCCCTATCGCGTCCGGCAATCGCTGGGCGGGCTGGTCCAGACGATGGGCGAGCCGGTGGTGTTCTTCAACGATGTCGGCGCCGGCAAGCCCCGCCGCGCCGGCGACGCCTTCGTGCGCTGGTGCATCAACATGGTCGCCGGCGTCGGCGGCCTGTTCGACGTGGCGAAATATGCGGGCTATCCGCATCACGACAACGACGCGGGGCTGACGCTGGCGACCTGGGGCGTGCCGTCCGGCCCGTACCTGTTCCTGCCCATGATGGGCCCGTCCTCGTTCCGCGACGCCGCGGGCTCTGGAATCGATATCGGGCTGCAGCCGCTGAACTACGTGCCGCGCGGCTATGGGCTGCTGACTTTCAACTGGGCCTACAACATCGTCGGCACGATCAACGGACGCGCCGACCACCTGGACGAGCTGGACCAGTTGCAGCGGGATGCGCTGGACCCGTACGCTACGATCCGCAGCGCCTATCAGCAGCAGCGCAAGGCGCAGGCCGAGGCGATCCGCAACGATCACCGGGCGACCGTGCCCGATTGGTACAACTGAGCAAGGGGCACAGAGATGAAGACAGTCCTTTCCCGTCGTCATGCGCTGGGTCTCGCCCTCGGGACGGCGGCGCTGCCGGTTCTGCGCCCGGCCCGGGCCG
>NZ_JABXXP010000396.1 GCF_013376155.1 Nguyenibacter vanlangensis | reverse complement strand
GGGCGGGCCGAGCAGCAGGACCCCCTGCCCGGCGCGGGCGGCGCAGCCGGCATGGATCTGGCCGGTATAAGAAACGGGAGCCGTCATGCGCGCAGGATGACGCGGGCGGGGGCGGATGTCCCGGATTGAATTTTCCCAAGGCTGGATTTGTTCCGAGGGTTGAATTTATTCGTGAACGGAATATGACGATTCTGTTATTTTGACGTCGAACCGAGGAGCGGCACGCGCGGCATGCACGCAGAGGACATCCATGTGCGGCAGTTGACGGGCATCGACCCCACCGGCGGGCAGGCCGCGCCCAGCCTGGTCGAGCAGTGCCGCGCCGCCCTGGAGCAGGGCGCCCAACGGCTGGAGCAGGCGGGCCATACCATGGAGGATGTGACCCGCGTCGTGTTCCTGATGCGCGATACGGATGGGTTTCCAGCCTGTTTTCCGCTGCTGCGCGAGGCGTTCGGGGCCGGGCGGCCGGCGACGACCCTGCGGCTGGTGCCGGGATTCGCCGATCCGGCGACGCTGATCGAGATCGAACTGATGGTCGGGCCGGCGGAATAGAGCCGATCGCGATCGGGCGTCACCCGGTGCCGGCCCTGCGGTCGAAAGCCTGGCGAGCCTGTTCGACCTGCTCGAGATTCTCGGCGGCCCAGACCCAGACGCCGCAGAAGGCGGAGCCAAGGCTCAAGCCCAACCCGGTGAGCCTGTATTCGACCTTCGGGGGCACGACGGGATGCACCGTCCGGACGACCAACCCGTCACGTTCCATCTGTCGAAGGGTTTGGGTGAGCATCTTCTGACTGATGCCTTCGACCAGTTCGCTGAGACGTGTGAACCGCAACTCCCCGTGATCGGCGAGGATGTCCAGGATCATCATGGTCCATTTATCGGCGACGCGCCCGATGAGTTCGTTGACCAAGGCGCCGATACGGGGATCGAGGTCGGCGGGAGGGATCGCGGCCGCATAGCGCCGCGCCCGCTCGATTTCCTCTGCCGTGAAGCGAGCCGACACGTCCATCTCATGCTCTCCGCCAGGTAAGTATAGCACTTTCAGGTGCCTTCTTCCGTTTGGAGAGCGTAGAGCACTACATGAGAGCCGCAAAGTCGAATTTCCGACCGAAGGCATGGCCATGCAGCTCAGACGAAGAACTATTCTCATCACCGGCGGCACAAGCGGCATCGGCCGGGAACTCGGACGCCAGCTTCTGGACCTCGGCAATACGGTCATCGTGACCGGCCGCGATCAGGAGCGGTTGGAACAGGCTGCTCGGGATTTGCCTGGGGTTCATACATTGCTGAGCGACGTCAGTGATCCCAGCGCTGTCGCGGCACTTTATGCCGAAGTGGTCGAACTTTTCCCGAACCTCGACACGATCATCAACAATGCCGGCATCATGCGCAACTTGAAGCTCGATCAAGAGCGATCTCTCGCCGACGTCACGCGTGAAATAGAGATCGGCCTTAATGGGCCAATCCACATGGTGCAGCAATTTCTTCCGTTTCTGAAAACGCGAAAACAAAGTCTCATCGTCAACGTCTCTTCCGGGCTTGCCTTCGTGCCGTTTCCGGCGGCCCCCGTTTATTCGGCGGCAAAAGCGGGACTTCATGCCTATACGAGATGCCTGCGTGCGCAACTCGAGAGCACCGGAGTAACGGTCGTGGAGCTTGTCCCTCCGGGAACCGAGACCCCGTTGTTTCGTGGCGAATTCGCGGAAGAGATGAAGGGTGAGAAAGGGATGGATCCGAAAGTGCTCGTGCGAGGGGCCATCGAGGGTATCGAAGCGGGGAAGACGGAAGTTCGACCGGGCCCCAGCAATATCCTGAAGATCGCCAGTCAGCTTGCGCCAAACTTCATGTTCAGACAGATGATCCGGCTGAGCCAGCTTCGACCCGGCGTCGCATAGCTTCCGGGAACAGGCCGCGGTTTCGGCGCCTGGTAGCCGTTCCAGCACGATCGAATTGCATCCGGCCCTATCGGCCGGCCGGTCGGGGCTGATCGTCCGCTGATCGGTTGCGGCCGATCGCATGGCGATGCGCGCCCGCCCCTAGTGTCCTGATTCCGAAATTCGCAAGCGAATTTCGGAATCGAAAGGACACTAGAATCAATATTTGAGTGGCCTTCTGGTCCGAGAAATTTCTCATAAGAATTTCTCGGGCAGGACATTAGAGCATCATCCGACCGGATGGGGCGGGCGCGAGAGGTCAGACCACCGGGGTCAGCAGGGATTCTCCGGCGAACCAGGCCGCGAGGTTGCGGACGACCAGGTCGCCCATCGCCAGGCGGGTTTCGACCGTGGCGCTGGCGCGATGGGGCTGGAGGACGACGTTGTCCATGGTTTTCAGCGCGTCGGGGACCGAGGGCTCGTGCTGGAACACGTCCAGCCCCGCCCCGCCCAGCGTGCCGGCCTGCAGGGCGGCGACCAGGGCGTCTTCATCCACCACGCTGCCGCGGGCGACGTTGATCAGGATGCCGTCGGGGCCCAGGGCCTGCAGCACCTGGGCGTTGACGATGTTGCGCGATTGCGGGCCGCCCGACGCCGCGACCACCAGCACGTCGTTGTCCCGCGCCAGCTCGGTCAGGTCGGCATAGAAGCGGTAGCCGGTATCGGGGAATTCGCGGATGTCGTGATAGGCGATCGGCATGTCGAAGGCGCGCGCGCGCGCGGCGATGGCGCGGCCGACCTGGCCGAGGCCGAGAATGCCCCGCCGGAGCCCCGTGGCCGTATGGCCCAGCGCGATC
>NZ_JABXXP010000395.1 GCF_013376155.1 Nguyenibacter vanlangensis | reverse complement strand
GGCGATGATCGGTGCCCTCTTCGCCTTCTCCCTCGGCGGCGGACGGCGCGGCTTCGGCCGGGGTCGTTCCGGCCCGAACGGCTTTACCCTGGGCGGCTTCGCCCAGAGCGGCTTCACCCTGGATGGTTTCACCCTGAGGCGTTTCGGCCGGCGCGGCGGGCAGGATCGGGATTTCGCGGACCTGGCCGGATTGCGCGGCCTCGGCGGGGACCGGCTGCGGTGCCACCGGTTCGAACCGCTCGGTCTGCGGACGGGTGCGTTCGATGCGGACCTGCGACGGCGCCAGGCTGGGGTCGGGCGCGAAGGCGACGCGCATCTTGTGGCGCTTTTCGATTTCGTCCAGCCAGACGCGCTTGTTGTTCAGGATATAGAGCGCGATCTCGGCGGCGACATGCACCATGATCTCGGCCGCGCGGCGGCGCGCGCCTTCTTCCTCGATCGCGCGCAGCACGTGCAGGGTCGCGCTTTCGGTGCCGCGGATGATGCCGGTGCCCTGGCAGTGCGGGCAGGGGGTGAAGGTGGATTCCGTGATCGACGGGCGCAGGCGCTGGCGCGACATTTCCAGCAGGCCGAAATGCGAGATCGCGCCGACCTGGATGCGCGCGCGGTCGGTGCGCAGCGCGTCCTTCAGCCGCCGCTCGACCATCGCATTGTGCTTGCGGCTTTCCATGTCGATGAAGTCGATGACGATCAGGCCCGCCAGGTCGCGCAGGCGCAATTGCCGGGCGACTTCCTCGGCGGCTTCGAGATTGGTGCGCAGCGCGGTCTCTTCGATATTGCGCTCGCGCGTCGCGCGGCCCGAATTGACGTCGATCGCGACCAGGGCCTCGGCCTGGTTGATGACGAGGTAGCCGCCCGAGCGCAACTGCACGGTGGGCGAGAGCATCGAGTCCAGCAGGCCCTCGACATTGAAATGCGAGAACAGCGGCTGGGCGCCGTTCTGCCAGCATTTCACCTTCTGCGCGCTCTGCGGCATCAGCATGCGCATGAATTCGCGGGCCGATTTCCAGCCGGCCTCGCCATCGACCAGGATCTCGCCCACGTCGCGGGTGTAGATGTCGCGGATGGCGCGCTTGATGAGGCTGGCTTCCTCATAGATCAGCGCGGGCGCCATCGAGCGCATCGTGTGGTCGCGGATATCGTCCCACAGCCGCAGCAGATATTCGCAGTCGCGCATGATCTCGGGGCGCGGCCGCTGGGCGCCGGCGGTGCGCACGATCATGGCCATGCCGCGGGGGATCTGCAGTTCGGCGATCACGTCCTTGAGCCGGCGGCGGTCGGCCACCGAGGTGATCTTGCGCGACACCCCGCCGCCGCGCAGCGAGTTGGGCATCAGCACGCAGTAGCGGCCGGCCAGCGAGATGTAGGTGGTCAGCGCGGCGCCCTTGTTGCCGCGTTCCTCCTTGACGACCTGCACCAGCAGGACCTGGCGGCGGCGGATGACTTCCTGGATCTTGTAGCTGCGCAGGAAGCGGGCGATGCGGCGCTGGACCGCGCCTTCCTCGCCGGTATCGGTCTCGCCGCCGACCGTCTCGGGCAGGGGCTCCGGCTCGGGCTGGGCGGCCTCGTCGTCGGTCGCCACCAGTTCGGCGGTGCCGGAGACGGATTCCGGGACGGATTCCGAGCCGGACTCCAGGCCGGTTTCGGCGTCGGTTTCAGAGCCGGGCCCGGCTTCGGCGAAATCGTCCTGAAGCTGGGCCTCGTCGGCGCGGGCTTCTTCTTCCTGCAGGGCGAGCAGGCGCTCGCGGTCGGCCACCGGGATCTGGTAGTAGTCCGGATGGATCTCGCTGAAGGCCAGGAAACCGTGGCGGTTGCCGCCATATTCGACGAAGGCGGCCTGCAGGCTGGGCTCGACCCGGATCACCTTGGCCAGGTAGATATTGCCCTTGAGCTGCTTCTTGGCCGATGCCTCGACGTCGTAATCTTCGAGCCTGTTACCATCCATCACGACCACGCGGGTTTCTTCCGCGTGGGTCGTGTCGATCAGCATGCGCTTGTTCATAAAAAACGGAACTCCGGTATGCCCGGTCCCGGCCTCTGTCCGGCGTCCGCATCGGGGGCGGACGGAGGCGGCGGGCGGAAGGGGCAAAAACAGTCGGGGGGAACATGATGAATCCAGAAACCGTTGCGGCGGAGCCCGCGCGGCCGTGATCAGCGCGCGCCGCCAGGGGCGCGGGCTGGGTCAAACGGTCTTCGGACGCGGGTCGCGTGGCGTTCATCCATCCTCATCAAACGATGACGCGCGGCCGTGCATCGTCTGGCCGCATCGTCGCATATATGGCGTCGTCATCCGCCGTCCGGCCTTGCGGCCGGGGCGGAGCGGCAGCCGGTTCCGTCGGCGTGGGCGGCCCGGCCGTCCAGGATGTCAGTCCCCTGGGCGTCGGGCGCCACGCCCCGATGGGACCGGCCGGCCGGATGGGTCCGGTCATGCCGCGCGTGCCTCTTTCAGGCGTCGATCGGCGCGGACCCATCACGAGTACAGCATGACCCAACTGCGCCCCCGCTGCAAGCGCCCCTCGGGGGGCAGCCGGGTTTCGTCATCGGGGTTGACGGCCGGTACCAATGATTGCGTGCAAACCGTTGATATGCTGACGACGCGCGCGATTCCTGCTAGATGAGGGGTGGGATCGGCAATGGAGACCGGTTTTGCATGTTCCAATATCGTTCCGACGGCGCGGCGGCGCCGGGCAGGCAGGCTGAGGGGCGCCGCCGGGTGCTGCTGGCGGGGCTGGCGGCG
>NZ_JABXXP010000394.1 GCF_013376155.1 Nguyenibacter vanlangensis | reverse complement strand
GCTCTCGCCCCTCGACGCGGCCGAACTGGCCGGCACGCCGCTCGACGTCTCCGGCATCGCCTTGCCCCCGCCCGCCGATCCCCGCCCCCTGGTGGTCGAAGGGGCAGGGGGCGTCATGGTCCCCGTCACGACGGACTGCATGATGATCGACCTGATCGCCCGCTTCGCCCTGCCGGTCATCCTGGTCGCGCGCAGCGGGCTCGGCACGATCAACCACACGCTGCTGACCTTGCAGGCCCTGCGCGAACGCGGCATCGCCGTGGCGGGCGTCGTGCTCAACGGCCCGCCCTCCGCCGCCGCTCGGCGGGCAGTCACCCAATTCGGCCACACCCGCATCCTGGCCGAATTCCCCCATCTGGACCTGATCGGCCCGGATCAGGTCGAAACCCTGGCCCGCACGCTGCCCGATTTCGCGACCATCTGGCACACGCGGGACTAAAAGGGGGGGCGGGACGGAGCATCAGCCCTGTCCCGCTCCGGCACGCGCCAGAAATTATTCAGAAAGTTATTCAGAAATTATTCAAAAATTATACCGCAGGTCGCAGCCAACCCAGCGCGGCGTCTGCAGATACTGCACCCGGCTATTGTCGCTGCCGGTGAAGGAATAGGTGTCGCCATGCTTGTCCAGCATGTTGTCGACATAGAGTGCGGCGGTCCATCTGCCGCTCTTCGGCCCCACTTCCATGCGCATGCCGAACGAACTGATCTTGCTGGTCTTTCCGTTCGGATCGCCCAGCGCGACCAGCATATTGTCCTTCCACGTATAGCTCGCCTGCACCGTCACGCGATAACGCGGCCCGGCATCGATCCCGTAGCGCGCCACCGCATCCCACGAGAATCGCGGCGCGAACGGGATGGCCGAATGCGCCGTGACGTTCGACAGCAGCGGCAGCCCGCCGATATTGGTGACCGGCGTGATCGCCTGCGCATCCAGATAGGCGAACGACCCGCGTAGGTCCAAATTCGGGACCAGTTCGTGCAGCGTGCCCGACATCTCGCCGCCGCGCGAGCGGGCGCGCGGGATCGGCCCCAGGCTCAGCGAGGTAATCCCCCGCGGCATCTCGGCCACGAACAGGGTCTGGCGGTTATGATATTCATAATCGAACAGCGCCCCTTCGATCTGCACCCTGTTGCGCAGCAGGCTGGTCTTGGCGCCGATCTCATAGGCGGTCAAATTCTCCGGCCGCACGTAATCCAGCGCCTGCGGCGCGGTCACGGGGGCGGCGAAATACGCGCCGGCCTTATAGCCGTTGGAAATCGTGCCATAGACGAGCGTCCCCGGCATGATCGTATAGCGCAGGCCCACCCGGCCGGTCAGGCGCCCATAATCATGCGCCGTGTTCAGGTACGACAGGTGCGAACCCGCAACCCCCGTGACGGCGCCGGAATCGTCGATCGTGCCCCCGTCGAACCCGCGGCTGTCATAGGACATGCGCCCGGCCGCGATGAAATCCAGCCCCTTGACGATATTGGTGACCGTGTTGGCGTACAGCCCCGCCGATATGTTCTGCTGCACGAACCGGTCCGTCAGGTTCGCGTTCGGCGCCCCCAGCAGAAAGGCGCGATAGCTCGTATAGGCGCCGTCGATCCTGTCCCAGGACTCGTACGTCCCCACCGTCACGGTCAGGCGCCGCGCCAGGCGCATGCGCAGATGCATGTCGTGCGACTGCACGATCGCGGTGTCGTTCCAGCGATAATCGCCGACATGGACGGATTCGCCGTCATAATTGTCGTAATCGTCGCGCCGGTAGAAATCGATCCCGGTGGCCGAGGTAAAGGTGCCGAAATCGAACGCACGCGTATAGTTGACGCCGATCCCCCCGCCATTCTCGTCGCGCGACGCCGCATTGTCACCGACATTGACCGCGTTGGCCCTGGCATTCGGCCCCACGCCGATCGTGCGGTCGGGCAGGCCGTTGACCGCGTCGCCATCCACGTCCTGCGGCGAGACCGGGGTTCCCCTGTCGCGGATATAATGGATGTTCAGCATCAGCGACGACCGGTCGTCGATGACGAACTGGGTCAGGTTGCGCAGCCCCAGCAGATCCTGCGCGCCGTACAGCCGGCCGGTATGGATATCGTGCTGCCAGCCATCCCCGTTGATATAGCTGAAGGCGAAACGGTTATAGATATTGTCCGCAACCGGCACGTTGACGGCGCCGCGCGCGGTATTGGTGCCATAGCTGCCATAGCCCCAGTCCAGATACCCGCCGAAACGGCCGGTCGGCTTGATGGATTCCACATTGATGCTGCCGCCGGTCGTGCTGCGGCCATATTCGAACCCCTGCGGCCCCTTCTCGACGCTGACGGTCTGCACGTCGAACATCTGGCCGTTATAGAACACCGGATAGGGCGCGAAGACCCCGTCGAGATAGATCCCGATCCCGCCCATGTTGGTGCCGATATAATCGTCCAGCCCGATGCCGCGGATCGAGAAGATCGGTGTGCTGCCCGACGTCGCGTTCACCGCCGTGACCCCGGGCACGAAGGCCGCGATCTCCTTGGGGCTGACGATATGCAGTTCCTGCAATTCGCGGCCGCTGATGGTGTTGACCGTATTGGCCATCGTATGAAACCGCGCCGTCCGCGCGCTGGTGACCGTAATCGCTTCCAATGTCGGCCGCCGTACCGCACGGCCCACCGCCCGGCCCACCGCAAGGCCAGGCCGTGCGGGGTGCCCCAAGGCTGGGGCGGCATGCAGGGCGGAAGGTGGGGCGGAAGGCGGGCCGGAACGCAGAACG
>NZ_JABXXP010000393.1 GCF_013376155.1 Nguyenibacter vanlangensis | reverse complement strand
GATGTCCGAGATGACCAGCCGCACCCGGTCGGCGGGCGCCGGGCGGGGCGGGAGGATGGCGGGAGCGGATTCGGGAACGGTGTCGGACATGATCAATCCGTCAGGCTTTGCCAGGACCGGCCGTCGCGCGCGAGCAGGGCATCGGCCTCGGCCGGGCCGGTCGAGCCGGCGGCATAGGGGCAGAGCGGCGCGGCCTCGGCGCGTTCGCTCCAGTCCAGGGCGGGCTGGACGGCGCGCCAGCCGGCTTCGATGTTGTCGGCGCGCTGGAACAGGGTCGCGTCGCCGGCGAGGCAGTCATAGATCAGGGTTTCGTAGCCGGTGCTGGGGCCCTCGGCGAACCATTCGGAATAGTCGAATTTCATCCGCACGCCGCCCAGACGTACGGTGGGGCCGGGGATCTTGGCGCCGAACTGCATCGTCACCCCTTCGGTCGGCTGGATGTGCAGCGTCATGATGTTGGGGGTGAGCCGTTCGACCGGCGTGTCGCGGAACAGCGCATAGGGCGCGTGGCGGAAATGGATGGCGATTTCGGTCTTGCGCACCGCCAGGCGCTTGCCGGTGCGCAGATAGAACGGGACGCCGGCCCAGCGCCAGTTATCGATGTTCAGCTTCATCGCCACGTAGGTTTCGGTGCGGGAATCGGGGGCGACGTCCGGTTCCTCGCGATAGCCGCGCACCGGCACGCCGCCGATGCTGCCGGCGCCGTACTGGCCGCGCACCACGTCCTCGGGCGCCGCGCAATGCGTCGCCTTGAGCACCTTGGATTTTTCGTCGCGCACCGCGTCGGCGTCGAAGGACACCGGGGCCTCCATCGCCGTCATGGCGAGGAGCTGCATCAGGTGGTTGGGCACCATGTCGCGCAGCGCGCCCGTGCCCTCGTAGAAGCGGCCGCGCTTTTCCACGCCGACCGTCTCGGCCGCGGTGATCTGCACATGGTCGATGTTCTGGCGGTTCCACAGCGGTTCGAAGAAGCCGTTGGAGAAGCGCAGGGCCATGATGTTCTGGACGGTTTCCTTGCCCAGATAATGGTCGATCCGGTAGATCTGCCGCTCGCGCAATGTCGCGAGCAGGCGGGTATTGAGTTCGCGCGCCGAATCCAGATCGTGGCCGAAGGGCTTTTCGACGATGACGCGGCGATAGGTGCCGCCGGCCTCGTTCGTCAGGCCAGCCTGGCCGAGATGGTCGACGATGGGGCCGAAGAAGCGCGCCGCCACCGCCATGTAGAAGACCGCATTGCCGTCCCCGACCCGGGCGCCGAGCCGTTCGAACGTCTCCATCTCCTCGAACGAGCCGCGGAGATAGGAGATGCGGCCGTCGAGCCAGCGCCAGACATCGTCGCGCAGCATGGTGGCCGAGGTGCCGCGCTTGGCGACGAAGTCCCGCAGCGCCTCGTGGAACTGGGCGCGCAGGATTTCATCGGACAATTCGGCCCAGTCGACCGCGACGATGGAAAACCGGTCATCGAGAAGGCCGGCGCAGGCGAGGTTGTAGATGGCCGGAACCAGCAGGCGCTTCGTCAGGTCACCGCCGCCGCCGAAGACGACGAAGGTGCAGGGTGGGGCACGTCGCGGCTGCGTGCCTGCCCCTTCGATTTCGGACGTTGCAGACGCGACGATACCATCCATGTAGACGTTTCCCTGAGTAAGTTTACCTGTCCCCGTCGTTTCGTGTGTTTTTCACTTCTGTTCGACGTGGCCGCCAAAGCCGAAGCGCATGGCCGACAGGATCTTTTCCGCGTAGTTGTTGCCGGAGCGCGAGCGGAAGCGGGTGAACAGCGAGGCGGTGATGACCGGGGCTGGCACGGCCTCTTCGATCGCCGCTTCGATCGTCCAGCGGCCTTCGCCGGAATCCGCGACCTCGCCGGTGAATTCGGACAGGGACGCGTTCTTCGCCAGAGCCTCGGCCGTCAGGTCCAGCAGCCAGGACGACACGACCGAGCCGCGGCGCCAGACTTCGGCGATGTCGGCCATGTTGAGGTCGAAACGCTCGTTCTCCGGCAGGCGGGGCGAGTTCTTGGACTTCATGATGTCGAAGCCTTCGGCGAAGGCCTGCATCATGCCGTATTCGATGCCGTTATGGACCATTTTCACGAAATGGCCGGACCCGGCGGGGCCGCAATGCAGGTAGCCCTGCTCGGCACGGGGATCGAGGCCGGACTTGTCGCGGTCGGGCGTGCGGGGGACGTCGCCCTTGCCCGGCGCCAGCGCGGCGAGGATCGGGTCGATATGGTCGGCCGCGTCCTTGGTGCCGCCATACATCATGCAATAGCCGCGTTCGAGCCCCCACACGCCGCCGGACGTGCCGACATCGATGTAATGGATGCCCTTCTGCGCCAGTTGGGCGGCACGGCGGATATCGTCCTTGTAATAGGAATTGCCGCCGTCGATGACGATGTCGTCCTTGCCGAGCAGGCCGTGGAGTTCCTGGACCGCGGCCTCGGTGATCTCGCCAGCGGGAAGCATGACCCACACGATCTTGCGGCCGGCGGTGAGCTTGCCGACCATGTCCTCGAGACCGGTGGCGGCGATGCCGCGGCCGCCTTCGGTACGGTCCTTGACCTTGGCCACGGTGGCGGGGTCGCGGTCGAACAGGACCACGTCATGCCCGTGCCGCGTCAGGCGGACGGCGATGTTTCCGCCCATGCGGCCCAGGCCGATAATGCCGATCTGCATGTTCTTGATACTCCTTGGCACGGGACGATACCGTGCATGAAACGCGGCCGCGCGGCGCGCCGGGCCGCCGGCCTGTTG
>NZ_JABXXP010000392.1 GCF_013376155.1 Nguyenibacter vanlangensis | reverse complement strand
AGGCGCCCCACCAGGGCGAACAGCACCAGCCACCATCCGCCGCGCGAGGCGCGGCGCCTCCCCGAGGCCCTGCAGCCGGGCGGAAGCCCGGTCCGTGATGGTGCGGATGATGCCATGCGCCCTTCTATCGCCTTGCCCTCCCCCGCGCCATGCCGGACAGCCCCCCGCTGCGAGACCGGCGGAAAACCGCCCTCGGCGCGCCCGTCCCGACAGTGTTGAGAATAATTTAGCCCATCCGCGCTGGACGGAGGCAGGGCGGTCACGGACATAAGGCGATGGGCCACGGGAGCATGGAAGAGACATTCGCGCAGCATCCCCGCCAGCCCATCGCGGCCCATCGCCGGCCCCTTCGGACGAGACGCGGATACCCGACATGACAGTGACAGGATTGTTCATTCGCCGGCCGGTGGCGACCACGCTGCTGACACTGACCTGCATCCTGGGCGGGGTCCTGGGCTATCTCGCTTTGCCGGTCGCCGACCTGCCGAATATCGACTTCCCCGTCATCCAGGTCCTGGCCCAGCAGCCCGGCGGCTCGCCCGAGCAGGTCGCCAGTTCGGTCGCCGAACCGCTGGAACGCCATCTGGCCGCGATCGCCGACCTCGAGGAGATGACGTCCCAATCCAGCCAGGGGATGGTGCGGCTGACGCTGCAATTCGCCCTGTCGCGCGACATCAACGGCGCGGCCCGCGACGTCGAGGCCGCGATCCAGGCGGCACGCGCCGACCTGCCGACCACGCTGCGGCAGAACCCCGAATATTACAAGGCGAACCCGAACGACCCGCCGGCCATCATGCTGGCGCTGACATCCGGCAACCGCCCCCTGCCCGAGCTGTACGACAAGGCCACCAGCCTGCTGCTGCCGCGCCTGTCGCAGATCCGGGGCGTCGGGCTGGTCGAGATCAGCGGCAGCGCGCTGCCCGCGGTGCGCGTCGAGATCGATCCGCTGCCGCTGTACAAGTTCGGCATCGGGTTCGAGGATATCCGCGCCGCCCTGGCCTCGGCCAACGCCCACACGCCCAAGGGCTTCATTGACCAGGGCGGCATGCGCTTCACGCTGCAGACCAACGACCAGGCCCGCAGCGCCCAGGCCTATCGCGACCTGGTCATCGCCTATCGCAACGGCAGGCCGGTCCGGCTGGGCGACGTGGCGCAGGTCGTCGACTCTGTCGAGGACGTACGCAATGCCGGCTATTTCGGGCGCGAGCCGGCCATCGTCATGATGGTCTTCATGCAGGCGGGCGGCAATATCGTGCGGGCGCTGGACCAGTTGCACGCCGAATTGCCGCATCTGCGCGCCACGCTGCCGGCGGGGATCCAGCTCCATACCTTCATGGACCGCTCGCAGACCATCCGGGCGTCGCTGGCCGATACCCGCATGACCCTGTTCCTGTCGGCGCTGCTGGTGGTGCTGACGGTGCTGCTGTTCCTGGGCACGCTGCGCGCGACGCTGATTCCGGCCATCGTCATCCCGGCCGCGATCATGGGCACCCTGGGCGTCATCAGCCTGCTGGGCTTCTCGCTGGACAACATGTCCCTGATGGCGCTGACGATCTCGACCGGCTTCGTGGTCGATGACGCCATCGTGGTGCTGGAAAACATCACCCGCCACGTCGAATCCGGCCTCTCCTCCTTCCAGGCCGCGCTGCGCGGCGCGAGCGAGGTCGCGTTCACCGTCGTCTCGATCACCGTCTCGCTGATCGCCGTCTTCCTGCCGATCCTGCTGATGGGCGGGATCACCGGGCGGCTGTTCCATGAATTCGCCGTCACGGTGTCGGTGACCCTTTGCATGTCGATGGCCCTGTCGCTCAGCCTGACCCCGATGCTGTGCGCCCGGCTGACCCTGCACGACGCCGGCGGCGGCGCGGGCCGGCTGGCCGCGTGGGTCGAACGCGGGCATCTGGCCATGCTGCGCATCTATGGGCGCTGCCTGGACTGGGCGCTGGCGCACCGGGCGCCGATGCTGCTCAGCCTGCCGGCAACGCTGGGCCTGACGGTGGCGATCTACCTGACCATGCCGCAAAGCCTGTTCCCCGACGAGGATAGCGGCGTGCTGTTGGGCCGGCTGATGGGCGACCAGGCGATTTCCTTCCATGCCCTGAACCAGAAGATGAACCAGACCCTGGCCGCCCTGCAGAAGGACCCGGACGTCGCGGGGGTGGCGGGCTTCGTCGGCGGCAGGGGGTCGTCGAACCAGGGCAATCTGTTCATCGCCCTGACCGACAAGTCGAAGCGGCCGCATCCGCCCGCGACCACCATCGCCAATCTCAACCATCGCCTGCACGACATGACGGGCGCGCGCTTCTATGCGCTGCAGCGCGGCGCCATCCGCATCGGCGCGCGGCCCAGCAACGCGGCCTATCTCTATACGTTGCAGGGCGACGACACGACCGCGCTCTACGCCTGGACGCAGAAGCTGGTGGCGGCGCTGTCGACCCGGCCGGAACTGATGGACGTCTCGTCCGACGTGCTGCTGGGCGGGCTGGCGATGAACGTCGCGATCGACCGCGACGCCGGGGCGCGGACGCAGATCACGCCGCAACTGATCGCCAACACGCTGTACGACGCCTACGGCCAGCGCGCGGCCTCGGTCATCTACAACGACATGAACCAGTACCGGGTGGTGATGGAGGCCGCGCCCCGCTTCTGGCAGAACCCGGCCTCGCTGCGCCAGGTATGGGTCAGCGTCGCGGGCGGCGCGGCACAGGGGGGCACGCAGGCCAACACGATCCGCGTCCGCGCCGGCGACCCG
>NZ_JABXXP010000391.1 GCF_013376155.1 Nguyenibacter vanlangensis | reverse complement strand
GTCCGGCGGCCCAGCACTCAGCCCGGACCAGACGACCCGCCGGCAACCGGCCTCTCGCGCATCCGGCGCTTCCGGATCAGGGCACGGCCAAGCCGGCCGCCGCCGCCTCACGGCTCCGGCGGCGCATCCTCGTCATAAGCCGGCTCATAGGTCATGCCCTCGATCCAGGCGCGGATATTCTCCGGCCGCGGCACGGTCGCCATGCCGTGGTCGAACATGTATTCCGCCAACCGGCAGGCCGAGGTGATCTGCACCGCCAGGATCTGGCTCTGCGGCGGGTACAGCATGCCGCGCGCCTGCGCCGCCGCATCCACCTGGTCGGCCAGGGCGTGCGCGGCCTCGATGATCAGCGCGTCGGTGATCAGGCGCGGCCGCGCCGCATAGACCGCCAGCCCCAGCCCGGGGAAGATATAGAAATTATTGGCCTGCCCGGGCCGGAACACCGCGCCGCCCCGCGCGACCTCGGGGAACTGCACCCCCGCCGCATACAGCGCCCGCCCGTCCGACCACGCATAGGCCTGCTCGGCGGTGCATTCCGCATGCGGGATCGACAGCGGAAAGATGACCGGCCGCTCGTTGATCTCGGCCATCAGCGCCACGATCTCGCGCGTAAAGGCCCCGCCGGCGGTGGACACGCCGATCAGGATGCTGGGCCGCACCCGGCGGATGGTGGCCGCCAGGTCCCGCGTCGGCGCCGCCGGGTGGGCATAGACGCGTTGCTCGGCCGACAGGTCGGCACGCGTGGGCTCGACCAGCCCGTCCGCGTCCATCATCGTGATGCGCCCGCGCGCCTCGGTCTCCGACAGCCCCTCGGCCTGCATCGCCCGCACCAGCAGGTCCGACGTGCCCAGTGCCGACGACCCGGCGCCCAGGAACAGCACCCGCTGCTCCGACAGCGGCGCCTCCCTGATCCGCAGCGCGGTGATCAGCCCGGCCAGCGTCACCGCCGCCGTGCCCTGGATATCGTCGTTGTAGCACAGCACCCGGTCGCGATAGCGCGCCAGGTAACGGATCGCATCCGTGCCCTTCCAATCCTCGAAATGGATGCAGCAGGCCGGAAACACCGCCTGCACCGCCGCCACGAATTCCTCGACGAAATCGTCCAGCTCCGCCTGCGGCGGCGGCTCGCGCCGCAGGCCCAGATATAGCGGGTCGGCGCGCAGCGCCGCATTGGTGGTGCCGATATCCAATTGCACCGGCAGCGTCGCCTGCGGCGGCACGGCGGCGCAGGCGGTATAAAGCTGCAGCTTGCCGATCGGGATGCCCATCCCGTTCACCCCGATATCGCCCAGCCCCAGGATGCGCCCGCCCGTGGTCACGCAGATCACCCGCACATCCGCCACCGGCCAGTTGCGCAGCACCCGGGCGATCCGCCCGCGCATCTCCAGGCTCACATACATGCCCCGGGGCCGGCGATAGATATGGCTGAAGGATTTGCACGCCTCGCCCAGCGTGGGGGCATAGACGATCGGCACATAGCGCGCCGGATCGGACATCAGCACCTTGTAGAACAGCGTCTCGTTCCGGTCCCCCAGCGCGGCCAGATAGATATAGCGCTCCAGGTCGTCCGGCTTGGCATCCAGGTGCCGCCCCACCCGCTCGACCTGCCGCTCCAGCGTCTCGACCTGCGTCGGCAGCAGCCCCTCCAGCCCCCAGGCCCGCCGCTCGGCCTCGGTAAAGGCGGTATCGCGGTTCCGCGCCGGATCGTTCAGCAGCGCCGCGCCAAGCAGGCCCGGCCGGGCAGGTTTGTTCATCGGTCACGTTCTCCCCTGAAACGGTTCCACGATACGGCTATACGGCGCCACGAAACGGCGCGGGCCAGGCGGGGCAGGGCGCGCCGGCCCGCCATCAGACTCCCGGCAACTCGTTGACGGCCACGATCCGCCACGCCTCGGGAAAGCGCTCGACGACCGTCAGCGACAGGTTCTGGATCGAGAAATGCAGCGCGGTGTCGGCATGGATGCGCAGCGCATGGGCCAGCGCCGCGCGGATCGCGCCGCCATGGCTCACCACCACCATGTCCCGCCCCTCATGGGCGCGGGCCATGCGGTCCAGGGTCGCGCCGACCCGCGCGCAGACATCCAGCATGCTCTCGCCGCCGGGCGGGCATTCGGTGGCCGCGACCGACCAGAACAGATGCGGCGACAGGGTCAACTGGTCCGGCAGCTCATGATGGCGCAGCCCATGCCATTCCCCCATCGACTGCTCGGTAAAGCCGGGCTCGACGCTCCAGTCCGCCGCCCCGTACCCGGCCTCCTGGATCGCCTGGGCGGTCCGCTGCGTGCGGCTCAGGGGCGAGGTGAACCACAGCGCTTCGCGCGGCAGGCGCGCCGCCAGCGCCTCGTACATCGGCCGCTGCGCGATCAGGCTGTCCGGACACAGCGGCACGTCCAGCGATCCGTACAGCCGCATGCGGGCATTTTCCTCGACCAGCGCATGGCGGATCATCCAGAAACGGGTGATCCCGGATTGCAGCTTGGGGGTGTCGAGGAAATTGCCGTGATTCTGGTTCATGCAATCGGATCCGGTCAGCGTGAGGGGGCCATACCCCCATCCATAGCCCGAACCGGCGCATAGGTCTGCACCGGATCGGCGGCCCGCAGGATCGCCCAATGCCGCAGGATCAGCCCGATCTTGTCCAGCACCAGCCGCGCATCGCCGATCTCGCGATCCATGCGCCGGTCGGGCACCAGCCCGTCATGCGACGGCTCGCCCGACACCAGCCGCGCCCCCGCCGACAGGCGCAGCGCCCCCGCCAT
>NZ_JABXXP010000390.1 GCF_013376155.1 Nguyenibacter vanlangensis | reverse complement strand
CGGCGGCTGCGTCATCACCGGCGGCGGGGGCGGCGGCGGCGGCGGCGGCGGCGGCTTGGGCTCGGTGATAATCTTGGTCTGGATAGGCGGACGCAGCTCCTGGACGATTTTCTGCCCAAGACCGTTCATCAACGCCCAGATCAGAACCACGTGCAGGAGAACAACGACAGTGATCCCGATGATATGTTTCGTCGGACTGCGTTGTTGTTCCGCGTAGTTCATGTCGAAACCTCCTCAAAACTCTCCGCGCCGGTTTCGGCACTCGACACCACAACAAGTCAGGACCACTGAAACGGCACCGGGACCGGCCCCGGGACGAACCCGGAACATGTGCCGCGGCGCGGACCGCCGACACATTTCGGACACACGAAAGCCGCATCGGAGACCATCGTCCCCTGCGTTACGACCTGGCTGGAGAGGCACCGAAATGCCTCCAAGCCCTTGAATTGGGCTATTGGCACCCCCTGATGTCAAGCAAGATATTTATCGAATTTGAATCGAGCAATTTGTCATCATTGGCCTAAAATTTGCCCACATTAACAACATGTCACAAACGGCTAAAAACTCGCGTTTTTTGAGAATGCAGCCAAGAATCTGCCATTTTTTGCGCCGTCGCTTGTTTCGGCCGCCGGACGGTCCGCCGGATTGCGCCGCCCGTTCGGCAGGCCACGAACCCGCGATCACCCGCGATCAAATAAAAACGAAGGGGGCGGTTTCGGATCGATATCGATCCGTTCAAGGTGCGGTCGCGCAATAAATGCAAAATGGCCGGCGCGGAAACGGAAGCGTGAAAAAGGCATAAAAAAGGCGGGGACGGCCTTGGCCGTCCCCGCCCCGCACCCTGCCGGCCAGGCAATAACCGGCTACTGGGCGGCCGCGCTGGCCTCGGAGCGCGTGGCCCCGACCCGGGCGGCCAGGGCGGCCGCCATGAAATCGTCCAGGTCGCCGTCCAGCACGGCATCGGGATTGCCGCGCTCGACATTGGTCCGCAGGTCCTTGACCAACTGGTACGGCGCCAGGACGTAGGAGCGGATCTGGTGGCCCCAGCCGATATCGGTCTTCGCGGCCTCGGTCTGGGCGGCGGCGGCCTCGCGCCGCTGCAGTTCCTGCTCGTACAGCCGGGCCTTCAGCATCGTCATCGCGGTCGCGCGGTTGCGGTGCTGCGACCGGTCGGTCTGGCAGGCGACGACGATGCCGGTCGGGACGTGGGTGATGCGGATGGCCGATTCCGTCTTGTTGACGTGCTGGCCGCCGGCGCCCGAGGCCCGGAACGTGTCGACCTTCAGGTCGGACTCGTTGATCTCGATCTCGATCGAATCATCGACCACCGGATAGACCCAGACCGACGCGAACGAGGTCTGACGCCGCGCCGCCGCGTCGAAGGGCGAGATCCGCACCAGGCGATGCACCCCGGCCTCGGTCTTCAGCCAGCCATAGGCATTGGGCCCCGAGACCTGGATCGTCGCCGATTTCAGCCCTGCCTGCTCGCCTTCGGAGCTTTCCATCAGCGTGACCTTGTAGCCATGCTGCTCGGCCCAGCGGGTATACATGCGCAGCAGCATCTCGGCCCAGTCCTGGGCCTCGGTCCCGCCGGCGCCGGCATTGACTTCCAGATAGCAGTCATTGCCGTCGGCCTCGCCGGACAGCAGGCTCTCGGTCTCGCGCCGCTTGGCTTCCTCCGCCAGGGCGCGCAGCATCAGCACCGCGTCCTTCAGGACGCCGTCATCGCCTTCCATCTCGGCCAGCTCGACCAGGTCCAGCGCGTCGCGGACATCGGCTTCCAGCCGCTGCACGCCTTCGACCTGGCCGGCCAGCAGCGTGCGCTCGCGCATCAGCTTCTGGGCGGCGTCCGGATCGTTCCACAGATCCGGATCCTCCGCCCGGTTGTTCAGTTCGGCCAGGCGGCCCAGGGCGACATCCCAGTCAAAGATGCCTCCTCAGCAGCGCCACCGACTGCTTGATCTGGTCGTTGAGGGATTCGCTCTCGGCAGACATGGAACGGGATCTCCGTCAGAAAAAAAGGCGGCCCACCGGGGATGGAGGATGGGCCGGGCGGATATGGGCGATGCGCCGCGTCAATACAGCCCGCCCATGCCGATGTCACCCCCGCCGGCCGGTTGCGGCGGGACCTTGGGCGGTCCGGCCGGCACCGCCGTACCCGGCACCGTCGTGCCCGGTACCGTCGTATCCGGCGCCGTGGTGCCCTGGGCTCCGGCGGTGGGCGAGGCCGCCATGTCGCTTTCGGAATCCGGCATGTTCTCGGCCCCCGTGTCGGCGGCCGTCAGCGCGCCGGTCACGTTCGCATACAGATCGGCGCTGACGCCCGGAATCTGGTCGGGCTTGAACGCGTCCACCGCCATCACCCGGCCGGTGTCGTAGCGCGCCAGCGTCACCCCCGGGGGCACCGGGAAATCCAGCCTGGGCCGGTCGGCCAGCACCGCCTTCATCACCTGGTTCCAGATCGGGCCGGCGATGTTGCCGCCGGTCTCGTTCTTGCCCAGGCTTTGCGGCGCGTCGAACCCGACCCAGACGACGGTGACGATGTCGGGCGAGAACCCCGCGAACCAGGCATCGTTGAAATCCTGGCTGGTGCCGGTCTTGCCCGCGATCGGCCGGTCGATCCCATCGCCGGCCGGCTTGCCGGTGCCCTGCCGGATCACGTCCTCCATCATGCTCAGGATCTGGAAGCTGCTTTCCGGCGAGGCGATCTGCGGCCGCGTGTCGGCCAGCAGCGGCCCGTCCGCCGGAACCGCCCCCACGCCCCCGCC
>NZ_JABXXP010000389.1 GCF_013376155.1 Nguyenibacter vanlangensis | reverse complement strand
CCGTCTCGGGCCGTGCGTCGCGCAGCAGCACGGGGGCGAGGCGCGACGGGGGCACGTTCATTTCGGCCCGCACGGTGCGGATGGCCGAGATGAAGCGGATCAGCCAGTCCATTTCGGCCGCGGCATCGGCCCCGCCGGCGGGCCGCGCGGCCTCAGGCCAGGCGGCGGTCATCAGGCTGCCGGTCGGGCCGAACCCGAAATGCGCCCATAGATCATCGGTGACGAAGGGCATGACCGGCTGCAGAAGCCGCAGGACGAGCCCCAGCACATGCGCCGTCACGGCGCGGATTTCCGCAGCCTGGGCCGCATCGTCGCCGGTGAAGACCGGCTTGGCGAATTCCAGGAACCAGTCGCAGAAGCAGTTCCAGACGAAGCGGTAGCAGGACGCCGCATATTCGTCGAAGCGGAAGGATTCCAGCGCGGCGTCGGCGTCGGCCACCGCGCGGGCTGCCTCGTCCAGGATCCAGCGTCCCAGCGGCGAGGCGACGCTCTCGGGACGAAAGCCGGCGACCGGGGCTACGCCGTTCATTTCGCAGAAACGCGCGGCATTCCAGATCTTGGTGACGAAGGAACGATGTTCCTCGATCCGTTTTTGCCCCAGCTTCACGTCCCGCCCCAGGCCCGTGAGGGCGCAGACGGTAAAGCGCATGGCATCGGCGCCGTACTGCTCGATCATTTCGAGCGGGTCGATGCCGTTGCCCTTGCTCTTGGACATTTTCTGGCCGCGCTCGTCACGGACCAGGCCGTGGATGAAGACGGTGCGGAACGGCACGTCCTTCATGAAATGCAGGCCCATCATCATCATCCGGGCCACCCAGAAGAAGATGATGTCGAAGCCGGTCACCAGCACGTCGGTCGGATAATAGCGCGCCAGGTCCGCCGTTTCGTCGGGCCAGCCGAGGGTCGAGAAGGGCCACAGCGCCGAGGAGAACCAGGTATCCAGCACGTCCTCGTCCCGCGCCAGGGCTTCGGTGCGTCCGTAATGGGCCAGCGCCTGGGCCTGGGCCTCATCCTCGTCCTGCGCGACGAAGACATGGCCGTCGGGGCCGTACCAGGCGGGAATGCGATGGCCCCACCAGAGCTGGCGGCTGATGCACCAGGGCTGGATACCGCGCATCCAGGCGAAGAACGTGTTTTCCCATTGCTGGGGCACGAAGCGGACCTGCCCGGTTTCGACCGCCGCGATCGCGGGCCCGGCCAGGGCGGCGGCGTCGCAATACCATTGGGTGGTCAGGCGCGGTTCGACCACGGCGCCGCTGCGTTCGGCGTGCGGCACCTGGTTGCGGTGCGGCTCGATCTTCTCCAGCCAGCCCAGCCGGTCCAGTTCGGCGACGATCGCCTTGCGGGCCTCGTCGCGCTGCAGCCCCTCCAGCCCGCGCACGAAGGCCGGGTCGGCCAGTCCGTCCTCGGTCCGCAGATCGTCGGAAATTTCGGCCAGGGTGACGCGCGCATCCTCGTCCAGGACACTGGGCATCGCCAGGCCGTGCCGGCGTCCGACCTCGAAATCATTGAAATCGTGCGCGGGCGTGATCTTGACCGCGCCGCTGCCTTTCTCGGGATCGGAATGGGGGTCGGCGACGATGGGGATGCGACGCCCTGTCAGCGGCAGGATCACCGACCGGCCGACCAGGTCGCCATAGCGCGAATCGTCGGGATGAACCGCGACCGCCATGTCGCCCAGCATGGTCTCGGGCCGGGTGGTGGCCACGGTGATGCTGCGCCCTTCGAGCCCTTCGACGGGATAGCGGATATACCACAGGCTGCCCTGGACCTCGCGGTTATCGACCTCGAGGTCGGAAATCGCGGAACGGAACGCCGGGTCCCAGTTCACCAGGCGCCGGTCGCGATAGATCAGCCCCTGGCGGTAGAGGGTCACGAAGACCTCGCGCACCGCGCGCGACAGGCCCTCATCCATCGTGAAACGCTCGCGCGGCCAGTCCAGCGAGGCGCCGAGGCGGCGCAACTGGGTGGTGATGGTGCCGCCCGATTCGGCCTTCCACTGCCAGACGCGCTGCTCGAACGCCTCACGCCCCAGGGCCTGGCGGGTGGTGCCTTCCTGCTGCAGGGCGCGTTCGACCACCATCTGGGTCGCGATGCCGGCATGGTCCGTGCCGGGCTGCCACAGCGCGTCGCGCCCCTGCATGCGCCGCCAGCGGATCAGCGTGTCCTGCAACGTCATGGTCAGCGCGTGGCCCATATGCAGCGTGCCGGTAACGTTGGGCGGCGGGATCATGATCGCATAAGGCTGCGCGTTGCTGTCCGGCGCGGCGGCGAAGGCGCCGTTGCGTTCCCATTCGGCATAAAGGGCGGGTTCGATCTCGCCGGGCGAGAAAGACTTGTTCAGCATCGCAAAAGCCAGACCTGACATATGGACAAGAAACGGGCGGAGCTAGAGCCATATCCATTCACACTGGTTCACGGATATAGCTCTAGCTCATTATTTTAACGAGCATCTTTATCCGACCGGATGGGTCCATCCGGTCGTATGACGCTCTAGTGTCCCGATTCCGAAATTCGCAAGCGAATTTCAGAATCGAAAGGACACTAGAATCAATATTTTAGTGGCCTGCTGATCCGAGAAATTCTCATAAGAATTTCTCGGGCAGGACACTAGAGATAGGCGGCCCAAAAAAGCACGGCGGACCGGGCCCGGTCCGCCGCTTATACCCAAATTCGGCCTGAATGGAACGCCGCGGTCAGAAGGCGAAGGCCGGCGCGGGCTCGAGTTCCGGCAGCATCGGCAGGGCGACGTCGAAGACCGGGCGCACCGCGAGGCCCTGCGGCGTGCGCT
>NZ_JABXXP010000388.1 GCF_013376155.1 Nguyenibacter vanlangensis | reverse complement strand
GTGACGCCGGCGCAGCCCGCCCCGGCGGGCGCCACCGCCGCTTCGTCCGGACAGGGCGGCTTCTTTCCGGCCAGCTATGACGACTGGATCCGCGGCAGCACCATGACGGGCGACTGGGGTGGCGCGCGCACCAACCTGGAAAATCACGGCGTGCATCTTCAGGGCCATTACCTGGAAGACGCGGCGGGCAACCCGGTGGGCGGCAAATATGCGGGCGTGCGCTACGCGCATGAATTCGGCATCGGCGCCGATATCGACCTGGCCAGGCTGATCCATCACGACCTGGGCATCTTCCATATCCTGATCACCGAGCGCGCGGGCCTCAGCCTGGCGAACGGGCCTCTGGGCGGCGCGGTCGATTCGGTGCAGCAGATTTTCGGTTCGGGCGAGACGGTGCGCCTGACGCGCCTGTCGCTGGAAAAGCACTTCAATCCCTATGTCTGGATGGAAGCGGGCTGGATCAACACCGAAAATGATTTCGGCCAGTCGACCCAGCATTGGGGCATGTCGCTGTACTGCCAGTTTCAGACCAACGCGATCTGCGGCATGCCGCAGGGCATCGCGATGAACAGCGGCTACGGCTTCTATCCCACGGCCCATCCGGGCGCGTGGATCAAGCTGTTTCCCGCCGGGAACGACCATTACCTGGTCTCGGCCGGGATCTATAACGTCGACAATACGATCGTGAACACCCATAACGGCTTCAAGCTGGGCCTGGGGGATTCGACCGGCACCTACCTGCCCTTCCAGTTGGGCTGGCATCACGGCAACGATTACCACGGCGAATACGAAGGCAACATCAAGGTCGGCGGCTACTGGGACACGTCCGAAGTGGCGATCGTGACCACCAAGATCGGCGGCTATCAGCCCAAGAACGTCGATCTGCTGGACCTGCCCACCGACCAGGTCCGCGGCCGCTTCGGCGGCTGGGTGGAAGCCGACCAGATGATCCAGCGCGACGGTCCGGGCAGCAGCCGCGGCACCGTGCTGTTCGGCTCGTTCGTCTGGGGTGATCCCCGGACCGCGCTGACGCCCTATTTCGCGACCTGGGGCCTGGTCCGCAAGGGCACGTTCGTCGACCGGCCGAACGATACGATCAGCTTCGGCGGCAAGATCGCGGTGCTGAACCCGAAACTGGCCGAATATGCCGAGACGCTGCAGCAGCAGGGGCAGAAGGCGCTGCGCCCGTCCAACGAGCCGGGCATCGAGCTGAATTACGGCTGGCGTCCGACGCCTTGGGCCACGCTGCGCCCCGGCCTGCAATATGTCTGGCATCCGGGCGGAACCAACCGCTATGCCAACGCGCTGATCATCGACATGGAAACCGGCCTGACCTTCTGACGGGCGGGTCCGGGGCCGCCGCCGGCCCCGGTTGACGGCGGATCCGGTTGACGGCGGGGCCGGCGGCAGGGAACATGCCGGCATGTCACGTCTGGATCATACACGCCCCTTTCTTGCGGTCCGCATCGCGGTGCTGACCGTCTCGGACACCCGCGTGCCGGAAACCGATACGTCCGGCACCATCCTGGCCGAGCGGATCGTCGCCGCCGGCCATCATCTGGCCGACCGCGCCATCGTGCCCGACGACGTGGACCGCATCGCCGCGCACCTGGCCGCCTGGGTGGCCGATCCGGCGGTCGATGTCGTCATCTCGACCGGCGGTACCGGGGTGACCGGCCGCGACGTGACGCCCGAGGCTTTCGCCCGCGTGGTCGAGAAGCCGATCGAGGGGTTCGGCGAATTGTTCCGCATGCTGTCGTACCAGAAGATCGGCACCTCGACGATCCAGTCGCGCGCGACGGCCGGGGTCGCCAACGGGACCTATCTGTTCGCGCTGCCCGGCTCGTCCGGCGCGGTCAAGGACGGCTGGGACGACATCCTGGTCTGGCAGTTGGACAGCCGCCACCGTCCCTGCAATTTCGTGGAATTGATGCCCCGCCTGCGCGAACACCTGCCGCCCTCGCACGATTGAGGCGGCCATTCGCGCCATTCACTTCCGCGCCATTCACTTCATGGAGGGACGATGCGATGCGCGACAGAAAGCTGCTGATCCTGGCCGGCGATTATGTCGAGGATTACGAAATCATGGTGCCGTTCCAGGCATTGTCGATGCTGGGCTTTGCCGTCGACGCGGTCTGCCCCGGCAAGCGGGCCGGGGACTATGTCCTGACCGCGATCCATGATTTCGAAGGCGCGCAGACCTACAGCGAAAAGCCCGGCCATCGCTTTGTCCTGACGGCGGATTTCGACCGCGTCAATGCCGCCGATTATGCCGGGCTGGTCATTCCGGGCGGTCGCGCGCCGGAATATCTGCGTCTCGATCCGCAGGTCATCGCCCTGGTCCGCGCCTTCGTCGACCGGCCCATCGCCGCCATCTGCCATGGCGGGCAATTGCTGGCCGCGGCCCGGATCATCGAGGGGCGCACCGTCTCGGCCTATCCGGCCTGCCGTCCGGACATCGAACTGGCGGGCGCCATCTATGCCGACATCGCCGTCGACCAGGCCGTCACCGACGGCATGCTTGTCACGGCGCCGGCCTGGCCGGCCCATCCGAGCTGGCTGGCGCAGTTCATCGCCGCGCTTGGGGTGCGCATTTCCCTGTAACGTCGCCGGCCCGGCTTCGGCGCGGGCGTGTCATTGGGGCGGGTGACATTGGCAGGGGCGGACAGGTGTGCATCATTACGCACCTGGGCGCCGCGCCTGTCGTGCGGCGATCGCCCGTTGACAAGGGAGAATTCCGTCTTGCGCACCACCCGTCACCTGCTGGCCCGTGCGGCCCTGGCCGTCACTGTGGCGACCGGCACCGCCG
>NZ_JABXXP010000387.1 GCF_013376155.1 Nguyenibacter vanlangensis | reverse complement strand
CGCGAACCGCCCGGTCACCCGGCTGCGCCGGGGCCCCAGCACCGACGCCGTGCTCAGCACCTGCGCCTGCCCGCTGCCGTCGAACCAGCCGCTGACGCATAGCCCTTTGGCATGGTTGCGGCGAAAGCCCGGATGCCGCCCGTCCACGACGCGAAACGCCGTCATGAAGGAATGCTGCGTCAGCCTGTGCGGCGTCAGCCACCCGGCGCTCAGGGCGAACCCCGCGACCAGAGCCAGCATCACCCCGCCGATCGCGGCCAGACGCAGGATCGTCGTGCGCGGGGGCAGCGGGGGCACGGCAGGCGGGGGCGGCGTACGTGTCACGTCGCTCGGTTCGTTCATGAGGGAGGGAGTCCGGCTTATGGCGATACCGCAGACTAAGCCGAATTTTCCGGCGAAATCCTGTGTTTTTTTATTCACGGCCCCTGTTGCGCGGCTGCCGCATCCCGCCCTTTCCGTGACTCTACGAAACGACCGCGTCGAACAGCAGCTTGAAATTCAGCGCCAGGATCACCGCCGCCACCAGCCAGGACAACGCCGCCAGCGGACGCGAGATCGCGAACGTCCCCATGATCCGCCGGTCGGACACGAACAGCACCAGCGGAATGACCGCAAAGGGTAGTTGCATCGACAGCACGACCTGACTCAGCACCAGCAGCGCGCCCACCCCGCGATCACCGTAAAGTGCGATCACCGCCAGCACCGGCAGGATGGCCAGCCCCCGGGTCAGCATCCGCCGCGCCCAGTGCGGAATGCGCAGGCGCAGAAACCCCTCCATGACGATCTGCCCCGCCAGCGTGCCGGTGATCGTCGAATTGGTCCCCGCCGCCAGCAGCGCCAGCGCGAACAGGGTCGAGGCGATTCCCAGCCCCAGGATCGGCGACAGCAGCCGGTACGCGTCCTCGATCTCGGCCACGTCGCCGTGCCCGCTGCCATGGAACGCCGCCGCCGCCACGATCAGGATCGCGGCATTGATGAACAGCGCCAGCATCAGCGCGATCGTGCTGTCCCAGCTCGCCCAGCGGATCGCCTCGCGCCGCCCCTCGACCGAGCGGTCATAGGCCCGTGTCTGGATGATCGAGGAATGCAGGTACAGATTGTGCGGCATCACCGTCGCCCCGATGATGCCGATGGCGACATACAGCGCCGCATGGTCGGTCACGATCATCGGGGTGGGGACGAACCCCCGCATCACCGCGCCCAGCGGCGGCGCGGCGGCGGCGATCTGCACCGCGAAACAGACCGCGATCACGCTCAGCATGGCGATGACGAAGGCTTCCAGGTAGCGAAAGCCCCGGTTCATCAGCAGCAGCACGATCACCGCGTCCAGCCCCGATATCAGCGCCGCGATCATCAGCGGAATGCCGAACAGCAGCTTCAGCGCCACCGCCGTGCCGATCACCTCCGCCAGGTCGCAGGCGATGATCGCCAGCTCACAGGCCAGCCACAGCGGAATGTTCACGATCGGCGGAAAGCGCTCGCGGCAGGCCTGCGCCAGGTCCCGCCCGGTGGCGATGCCCAGCCGCACCGACAGCGCCTGCAACAGGATCGCCATCAGGTTCGACAGCATGATGACCGCCAGCAGGCGATAGCCGAACTGCGCGCCGCCTTGCAGGTCGGTCGCCCAGTTGCCGGGGTCCATATACCCGACCGACACCATGTATCCCGGCCCGACGAAGGCCAGGAACCGCCGCGGCCACGACGCCCCCTGCGGCACCCGCACGCTGGCGAAGGCCTCCGGCAGGCTGGGATTCTCGGCATCCGTCCGCCGGGCGAAACGCGCCCGCCCCGCCGGAGCGGCCGGCAGGCCGGCCATCCGCGCACTGTCGGGGGAAGAGGTCATGACATCGCCACTCTCACCAACACTCCCGGAACGCGGGCCCGCTCACCTGTCCGGGCAGGTGTCCACGTCCACCGGATACTCACCAGAGACTCAGAAATATGCATAATGCTATATAAGGTTGCAATCGGGAATCTCCCACCCTCGAACGACTCTTCCCCGCGCCCTCCAACGACCCGTCCACCGGCGGCAATCATGAGGCGATCATTATTCGTGCGGGAATAACGTTTTCACTGCGGCTAAGAAGTTGAGCCCCGTTGACGAGTCTGCAAGAAAGGGCCGTCACACGCCGCCCGGTTTCCGCCCGCGCCGGGCGGCAGGCCGATCGGGGGAGGGGAAAGATCTTGCGCAAGACACAGCGGCCGGCGCCCGCGGCGGACCTCATGCCCGACGCCGACATCCAGTCCGAAGGCTTCCGCCAGAACCGCGCCGCCCGGCGCAACGCGCTGGTCGAGGATTACGTCGAACTGATCGCCGACCTGCTGGCCGAGGGGCAGGAGGCCCGGCAGGTCGATATCGCCTCCCGGCTCGGGGTCTCGCAGCCCACCGTCGCCAAGATGCTTTCCCGCCTGGCGTCCGAGGGCCTGGTCAGCCGCCGCCCCTATCGCGGCGTCTTCCTGACCGACGCCGGCCGCGCGATCGCCGAGGACGTCAAGTCCCGCCATCGCATCGTCGAGGAATTCCTTCTCGCCCTCGGCGTGGGCCAGGACAGCGCGCGCATCGACGCCGAAGGGATCGAACATTACGTCGGCCCGGAAACCCTCGCGGCCTTCGCCCGCGCGCTGGATCTCGGCCTCGCCCGCCTCTTCGCCGATACGCGTGCCCATCCGGACAGCCCGCGCTGAACCCCATACGCCCTTCCGAAAGAACCCACGGTGCGCATCGCGATCCTCGTCGTATCCCTCCTCGGCCTCGCGCTCCCGGGCCTCGTGCTCCCGGGCCTGGCCGTCCCCGCCGCCGCCCGGGCGGCCGGCTGCAC
>NZ_JABXXP010000386.1 GCF_013376155.1 Nguyenibacter vanlangensis | reverse complement strand
GGACTGGCGATCGTCAGCCGCGAGGTCGCGCGAGAGGGCGGCCGCCTGGTGCTGTCCAACCGGAATGAAGGCGGGCTGCGGGCGGAAATCCTGCTGCCGCGCGCCGCTCAGGGCGTGGGCAGGACGGGGCGGTCGGCCATCGACAGGTGAAGCGACGGCTGGTTGGTGTTCAGCCAGATCCCGTGCGGCGAGCGGCCGGTGCGGATGGTCTCCGTGATCGTCCCGGCGACCGGGTCGATGATCGCGACATGCTGCCGCCAGCGCAGGGTGGCCCACATCTTGCCGTCCGGTGCGAAGACGATGTCGTCCGGGCCGCCCGGCACGCGATAGGACTGCACGACGTTCAGCGTGTTCCAATCCAGCCGCTCGATGATTCCCGACACGCGGCAGGTGACGTAGAGCTGCTTGTGGTCGGGCGAGATGAACAGGTTGTGCGGCCCCGGCGCCATCTCGATCTTGCGGTCCAGGTGCCCGGTCGCCGGATCGACGACGGCGACATAGTCGGTGCCCATGACCCCCACCAGGATCTGGTCGTTGTGCCACAGCACGCCGGCGGGGGTGGACCCGACATCGGTGGTCCACAGCACCTTGCCCGTCGCGGTCTCGATGGCCGTCAGCTTGCCGCTGTCCTGCAGGCTGACATAGACGACCGAGGAATCAGGCGCGTAATTCATATGGCTGGGCATGGCATCGACATGGATGCGGTGCAGAAGCTGGAAATCCGACGCGTCGTAGATGTCGACCTGGTTGCGGGCCAGCCCGGCGACGGTGAAGAATTTTCCGTCCGGGCTGAATTGCAGTTGGTACGGGTCGGCGATGGGGATGGATTTCACCCGCGCGCCGGTCTGCGCATCCAGAAAGAACAGCATGTTGCCCGACGTGTCGCCGACCAGCAGATATTTGCCGTCGGGGGTGGGCGCCGTGTGGTGCGGTTCGCGCAGGACGGGAATGCGCCGGATTTCCTGGTGCGTGTCGATGTCGTATTCGCTGACCGACGCATCCGCCGAATTCAGGACGAAGGCCAGGCGCTCGGCGTGTGCGCCGGCGGACAGCAGCGTCATCGACGCGCAGGCCGCCACCAGCCATCCGGCGGCACGGGCGTGGCGGAGCGAACGGCAAAGCGGGGCGAACGTCATCTGGTATCGAAGCCTCGGACTGACTATGCGTAAGGGCGCCCCGGCCGGATGGCGAATCCCCGGGGATCATGGTTCACGGACCGGGCTCCATGCAAGGCCAGAGCCGCACGGTGCCTGTCAATGAATTTTCAGGGAGTTTCCGCGTTCCGGCCATGACGTCGCGCAAGCGCGCATTGCCATTTCGTCATCTTCGCGGCGGACATCGGCAGGCAAGGCAGTACGCAACCGACGCGCAACCGACATCCAATCCGGGGGCAATCCGGGGGGCCGAACCGGCCGCCGGCGGGCCGCCATGCGATCGGGGCTTGTTTTGGTCGCCATCTTGGCACATCTGAAAGCGAACAGGATTTGCACAGTCCGTTTTCGCCGGCGGCTTTGTCCGCCGTCTTCCATCCGCCTGCATGGCCCCCTGCCGGACGATCGCCCCCATGTTCATCGAGACCGAAGACACCCCCAATCCCGCGACGCTGAAATTCCTGCCGGGCCGCACCATCGTGCCCGGCCGGGCCACCGCGGAATTCGTCAGTCCGGACGCCGTCGGCGGCCGTTCGAAGCTGGCCGATGCGCTGTTCGGCCAGCCGGGCGTCGCCAGGGTCTTCCTGGGCGGCGATTTCGTGGCGGTGACCAAGGACGACGCGGCCGACTGGTCGGCGCTGAAGCCGCAGATCCTGGCCGTGCTGGTCGATTTCTTCGTGTCCGGCATGACGGCGATCGAAGCCGACGCCGCGGTCGAGGAAGAGTGCATCGCGCCCGAGGACGAAGACATCGTCAAGCAGATCAAGGAACTGCTGGATACGCGGGTGCGGCCCGCCGTGGCCGGCGACGGCGGCGATATCGTGTTCCGCGGCTACCGCGACGGGGTGGTGCGCCTGACGATGCAGGGCGCGTGTTCGGGTTGCCCGTCCTCGCGCGCCACGCTGAAGCACGGGGTCGAGAACATGCTGCGGCATTACGTCCCCGAAGTGATCGCGGTCGAGCAGGTGGACGCCTGAACGGGAGCACCGACGAAATGGTTCTGGACGAGTCCGGACTGGACCTGCTGTTCCGGTCGGCCCGCACGCCCGAGCGCTGGCGTGACGAGCCGGTCTCCGACGAGACCCTGCGCAGCGTGTACGACCTCGTCCGCCTGGGCCCGACCTCGGGCAATTGCTCGCCGGCGCGCTTCGTGTTCCTGCGCACGCCCGACAATCGCGAACGCCTGCGTTCCGCGTTGTCGGCCGGCAATGTGGACAAGGTGCTGTCCGCGCCCGTCACCGTGATCGTGGCGCATGATCCGCTGTTTTTCGACCGGCTGGCCTATCTGAATCCCGAACCGGGCCTGCGCGCCTGGTTCGCCGCCGATGTCGGCCTGGCCGAGGAAACGGCGTTCCGCAACGGCACCCTGCAGGGCGGGTACCTGATCCTGGCCGCGCGCGCGCTGGGGCTGGACGTGCTGCCGATCTCGGGGTTCGACGCCTATGCGATCGAGGACGCGTTCCTGGCCGGACAGGGCTGGCGGGCCAATTTCCTGGTCTGCCTGGGCTATGCGGACGGCGAGCCGGAGCGGCCGCGCGCGCCGCGCCTGGCCTTCGACGACGCCTGCCTGATGCTCTGACCGCCGGACCGGCATGACGATGCGGATCCTTGTGCTGAACGGCGCGCCCGGCGGGCCGGGGGCGACCGCGCTGCTGGGCTGCGTGACGCG
>NZ_JABXXP010000385.1 GCF_013376155.1 Nguyenibacter vanlangensis | reverse complement strand
GGACAGCACGCCGCCCCATTTGCCCGCTTCGCTCTCGGCTCCGCCCGCCACCAGCAGGCTGGGATCGGCGATCACCCCGCCGGCGGGCACGATCTCGGCGATATTCCGCAGCGTGCCGGCCGCGCGGGCCGCCCCCATGGTCCCGAGCATCGCAAGACCCGCCGTGGCGAGGAACTGGCGCCGGCGCATCGTCTCTACGCCCGCCCGGATCGGGAAAATCGAATGAAAACGGGCCGAATTGGGGGCAAGATCGGCATCTCCATGCCTAGTGCCCCGAACCTGAAATCCCGGGATTTCACGGTCATGGCGGACACTAGTTAAATCAACGACCGTATGTCCTGCTGATCTCGAAACTCATCATATGAATTCCGGGGGGCGGGACACCAGCGCCATTCCAGCAACCATCTGGCACCGAAATGGGGCGAGTCTATGGCAGGTGCCGGGGCAGGTGCTGGGGGCGCCCTTCCGGCGGCGAAGACGGGACATTACGGCCAGCGGGCCTCGGGGGGAAGACTCATCAGGATCGCTTCGGTGTTTCCGCCGGTCTTCAGCCCGAACAATGTGCCGCGGTCGTGGATCAGGTTGAACTCCACATAGCGGCCCCGCCGCACCAGTTGCGCCTCGCGTTGCGCCGCGGTCCAGCGTGCCGCCATCCGGTCTCGGACAAGGGCGGGATAGGTCTCCAGGAACGCCAGCCCCACGTCGCGGGTGAAGGCGAAATCGGCGTCGGCGTCGCCGCTGTCCAGCCGGTCATAGAAAATCCCGCCCAGGCCGCGCGGCTCGCCGCGATGCGGCAGGAAGAAATATTCGTCGCACCATTGCTTGAAGCGCGGGTAATAGGCCGGGTCGTGCCGGTCGCACGCCGCGCGGAACCCGGCATGGAACCGCGCGGCATCCGCCTGCGCCGCGGGGCTGTCGGGGAACATCGGGGTGATGTCGCCGCCGCCGCCGAACCAGCCCTCGGTCGTGACGATCAGCCGCGTGTTGAAATGCGCCGCCGGCACCAGCGGGTTGCTCATATGCGCCACCAGGCTGATCCCCGTGGCGAAGAAGCGCGGATCCTCGGCCGCCCCCGGGATGGTGCCGCGGAATTCCGGGCTGAACACGCCCGTTACGGTCGAGACGTTGACCCCCACCTTCTCGAACACCCGCCCGCGCATCAGGCTCATCACCCCGCCGCCGCCGGGCGATCCGTCCTCGTTCGTCCGGTCCCACGGTGTGCGTACGAAACTGCCGGGCGCGGTCCGTCCGGGCAGGGTCTGCACGTCCTCCGCCGCGCGCTCGATCTGCTCGAACGCGTCGCAGATCCGGTCGCGCAATGCCTCGAACCATGCGCGGGCCGGGTCCTTGAGCGCGTCATGGGCCAGCATGTCGCGGGGAATGGACGCGCGGGGTTCGTTCATAGCCAATGCCTCTCATCTCGGTCGCGGGCCGCGTCGGGCGCGGCAATACGGGTGCCTGTTTGCGCCAATGATTGCAAGGAACCCTCGCTCGCCGGTATGGAAGGCAGGCAGAACCGGTGCCGCGCGGCGAACTGGGCGGCGAACTGGAAGGACAAGGATAGGGTCATGAGCGACGCAGGGTCCGGCGACGCCGCGAACGCGCGGGACAAGGGCGGCGTGCTCGCCTGGCTCGATGCCCGCCTGCCGGTCGTCTCGGGCTTCCGCAAGGAATATGTCGAATACCGGATGCCCATCAATCTCAACGGATTATGGAATTTCGGCGCGATCCTGACCGTCATGCTGCTGATCATGCTGGCGACGGGAATCTTCCTGGCCGTGAATTACACGCCGACCGCGGCCGGTGCCTTCGCGTCGGTCGAGGCGATCGAGCGCCAGTTGCCCAGCGGCTGGCTGCTGCGCGCCGTTCACGCCGGGGGCGCCAGCCTGTTCCTGGCGGCGCTCTACGTGCATCTCTTCCGGGGCCTCTATTACGGCTCGTACAAGCGCCCGCGTGAAATTCTGTGGCTGACGGGGCTGGTGCTGCTGCTCATGGTCATGGTCGCCGCCTTTGCCGGCTACGTGCTGCCATGGGGCCAGATGTCCTATTGGGGCGCCGACGTGGCGGGCAAGGCGGTGGACGCGATCCCCTTCATCGGGCCCGGACTGGAACATGTCCTGCAGGGCGGCGATGCGCCGGGCGACGTCTCGCTGCACCGGTTCTTCATCCTGCACATGGTCGTGGCCTTCGGCGTGCTGGGCGTGGTCGTGGTGCATGTCGCGGCGCTGCATTTCACCGGTTCGAACAACCCGCTGGGCATCGAACCCAGGACGCCGGACGAGACGGTTCCCTTCCATCCGTACTATACCAGCAAGGATGCGCTGGGCCTGGTCCTGTTCGGCGTGCTGTTCGCCGCCCTGATCTTCTTCATGCCCGGCCTGGTGTTCGAGGCCGAGAATTTCCGCCCGGCCAACCCGCTGCATACGCCCGCCGACATCGAACCCGCATGGTATTTCCTGCCTTTCTACGGGATGCTGCAATCCGTTCCCTCGAAATTCGGCGGCCTGCTGGCGGCGATGGGGTCCATCCTGGTCCTGTTCCTGGTGCCCTGGCTGGACACGTCCCCCATCCGCTCGGCGCGCTTCCGTCCGTTCTACCGGGTCTGCATGGGGCTGCTGGTGCTGTGCTTCGTGCTGCTGGGCCTGGTCGGCCGCCACCATGCCGAAGGCGGCTGGATGGTCGTGGGGCGCCTGGCGGTGGTCTATTATTTCGCGCATTTCCTGGTACTTCTGCCGCTGTCGGCGCGGACCGAACGGCGGATCGTCCTGCCGGACGGCATCGCCGCCGCGCTGGACCGCGACCTGTGACGATGCGGCCGACGGC
>NZ_JABXXP010000384.1 GCF_013376155.1 Nguyenibacter vanlangensis | reverse complement strand
CCCGCACCACCAGCCGCCCCAGCGCGACCGCCCCCAGCGCGGCGTCGGTATAGGCGTTGCGCTCGCGCACCGCCATGCACAGCGACAACCGCATGGCCAGGCGCATGATCTTCTGGATCTGCACCCCTTCCCAGGTCACCCACGCGCCGGGCGTCTCGGGCAGGACCAGCGCCAGCCGGCGCACCCCCCGGCCGATCGAGGCCACCAGCCGCGCGGCGTCCAGCCGGTCATCGGGCGGCAGAACGACGCGAAAGCCCAGCACCAGCAGCACGCACGCCACCGCGAAGGTCAGCCAGTTATTGGTCAGGGACAGGTCATGGTACCGGATCGGATTCGCAACGTCGAGCAGCGCGGTAAAGAACACCGAGTAGCCGAAGGCGCCGATCCCCCAGCGCGGGCTGAACTGCATCCACACCCCGGGCAGCAGGAACAGGCACAACGCACCCAGCAGCAGCGGAAACCCGTCGATGCGCGGCAGCACCAGCATGTGGCAGGCGATTCCCGCCGGGATCGACAGCAGCGTCCCCCCCGCCATCAGCACGCTGGCGCGCGACGCCGAGGGCGTGGTCGACACCAGGCTGGACGCGGCGACGACATACAGCATCAGCATCGGGCCGGCGCTCCAATGCAGCACGTACCACATCAGCCCGGCCAGCAGCGTGATGACCCCGCCGCGCGCGCCGTTGCGCAGCGCCGTGGGCCAGTCCAGAAACCAGCGCAGCCGCGCATGCCGCGGCGCGTGTTCGGCGGACAGGTACAGCAGCACGCCGTCCAGTTGCGACAGCACGTCGTGCAGGTTGTCGATCGCGGCCAGCACGGCGATGTCGGCCTCGTTGCGCTCGGCCTGGGTCAGGTGCGCCCGGGCGGCGGCGATCAGCGCGCGAATCGGGCGGATATCCTCCATCCAGCCGGGACGGCCGACAATCGCCAGGATCTGTTCCATCAACCCGGCCAGGTGCGCATGCAGGCGCTCCATGGCGGGCGCCGTCACCTCCATGCTGCTCCACAGCGGATGATAGGTCGCGACGACCCCCGCCAGGCCGCTGAGCCCCACGCGCAGCGCGCCGATCCGCCGGCGGATCTCATAGGTATCGGTCGCCGCGTATTCCACCGCCGAGATCAGCGCGCCGATCCGCGACATCAGCACGCCGCGCCGGTCGTACAGCGGCGTGGGCAGGGACCTGAATTCCCCCGTGACCGACAGCGGCGCCGCCTCGGCCCCCGCCACGCCACGGCGGAAATTGTGATAGGCCATGGCATGGTCGACCGTATCGCGCACGATCTGCGCGATCTGCGCCGCCACGTTTTCCGGCCGGCGCATCGTCGTGACCAGAAAGACGACGGCCGTGGCGACAACGCCCACCGTGACCGCCGACAGGCGCGACAGCGCGCTGACGAAGATGCCGTTCGGATCGGCATAGGCGGGCGCTGCGACGATCACGATCGTATAGCCGGTCAGCACGGCCGCATAGGCCCTGAACAGCCGCAGAAAGGTCGCGACCAGACAGGCGAACGCCACGACCACCGCCAGGACCATCATGTACAGCACCGGCGACTGCGCCAGCACGGCCATCATCGCCACCGCGATCGCCGCCCCCAGCACGGTGCCGATCACGCGCCAGATGCTCTTGGACATCAGCGCGCCCACCGTGGGATTGGCCACGATCATCACCGTGGTGACCGAGCTTAACGGCGATTCCAGTTGGAACAGGAACGAACAGAACAGCGCCAGCGCGATCGCCGCGAAGGTCCGCGCGCAGAAGGCCGCGCGCCCCCTTATGTCCTGCCAGCGCGCATCCTCGGCAAAGAGCGCCCACAGCCGGCGCGGCAGGTCCATCGCCCTATGCCTCCGCCCCGGCGCCGTCATGCGTGCGGCGCTCGGCATTCAGCAGGATGCGATCCATCACCCGCACCAGCGCGGGCGCTGCATCGGGGTCCAGGCCCATGGTCAGGTCCCGCTCGAGCCGGGCAGCGATCCGGTGGAACTGGCGGCATTTGCGCTGCCCCGCGGGCGTGATGTACAGCCGGTTGGTCCGCCGGTCGGCCGCATCGGGGCGGCGTTCCACCAGCCCCGACGCCTCCAGCAGGTCCAGCACCCGCACCAGGGCCGACGTATCGGTATCCATCGCCGCCGCCAGGGCGCGCTGGGACGTACCGTCCGGCATCATCATCAGATAGGCCATCGGCCGAAACCCCGCGACGCTCAGCCCGGTGGATTTCAGTGCGCGCTCCAGCCGCGTGCGCCATACCGCGCCCAGCCGGATCACCCGGAACGTCATCGCCACGTCGCGGAACCGGGCTTCGTCGATCTGCAGGAAGCGGCGCATTCCCTGCGCTTCCGCATCGTCCTCCGCCCGCCTGTCCATTCCCGCCCCCCTGCATGGCCGGGCGGTTGATTGCCATGACCACTAATTCCATGGCAACAGATATTTTCGGCAAGGCTGCCGCGGGTGATCCGCAATGCTCCGGGCCAGGTCCTGCTTCATCCTCCCTTGACAATGGGTTTTTGACAATCGGCCGAAAATGAAGTCTACCTTGGCAGGTTTCCTGCCCATAATCGCGCGCCCGACGTCCAAGCCCCCGTCCTCCATGCCGGACCCGACCCTGTTAAACCCGACCGGGCCAGACCCGACCGCGCCGGAAGCCCTGGCCATGATGCTGCGTGTCGTGACCGGCAAGCTGAAGCGCCGCCTGCGCGAACAGGCCGCGCAGGACGGCTTCAATCTCTCCCAATTGTCGGTCCTGTCGCGCCTCGAGCGCGCCGGCCCCGCCACCATCAGCGCCCTGGCCCGCGCCGAGGGCATGCGCACCCAGTCCATGGGGCCGCACATCG
>NZ_JABXXP010000383.1 GCF_013376155.1 Nguyenibacter vanlangensis | reverse complement strand
CCACAATAGCCGGGGTCATGCCAAATCCGCTCCTCACAAGGGCAGAATCCTTGAATCACAGCCAGATTCAGCACGTCAATCCAGACCCCATAAAAACTGATGGGTTGTGAGGGGAGGGAGATCGCTTGTCTTGTATCATTAGGCTTTTTCAATACCGCCCTTGCCTATGTCGTGTATTTTCGGCTTATTCATGTTGCCGGCGCGACCTTCGCTGCGTTGAATAATTATCTTGTTCCGCCCTTGGGACTGTTCTTTGGTTGGTTTCTATTGGGCGAAGACGTGAAGTCTACGATCTGGATAGGTTTAATTCTGATCATATCCGGTGTCATACTGGTTAGAAAATCGCAAGCTCGCGCGTGATTGGCGACGCCACATCCTGAGTTTTGACGTGCGGAATTGTATCTCGCAGGGTCAGACCCAAGATTTTCCCGAGTATAGAGCTAAAATCAGCCCCCTCCGGCTGGCCGAATCGGGGGACCTCCTCTAAAGCGAGAAACCCTTCGTCATTTCGTAGCGATTGCAACTGCAGCGCCGGTCATCATTCCGGCGCTTGTGCGATTTGCGACCTGCATTGCTTTGGGATTCCTCAAAAGGCGACGCGCACGGACGGCTATAAAGGACCAAGTGAGGTCGATCGCGGCCAGAACGGTGACGAGGGTGCCTGTCAGGGCGGCCCATCCACCGGTCGTCACGTGGCCGACATCAATAATGGTCGGAAGAAGAGCGACGTAGAACACCATAATTTTCGGATTACCTAACGTCACGATCATTCCAGCGCCGAACATTTTGAGGGGATGGTGCCGTCTTGGTGCTTCGTCTTCCTTGATTTCAACTGGCGCATTCCACATGCTCCACGCAAGATACAGGAGGTAAGCCACACCGGCATATTTCAGGGCAATAAAAACGGTGTCGAAAGATTGGGCGAGAGCGGAAAGGCCCGTAACGGCGAGCGTGAGCCAAATGGCTTCGCCTAACCACATCGCGGCCAAAAACGGGAAAACATCGCGGAATCCATTCGTTAGAACGCGCGAGACGAGAGCTGCAACGCTCGGCCCCGGAGATCCGGCGTTAATGATTAACGCTGCGCAGAAAATCATGAGCGCCGAAAATGTCATACGTTCCTCGTATCGTTAGAGATAGATCGGAAATAAGCTTAGTAAATTCAGATGGTTGCAATTTATGAGTTTGCGACAATCCGTTGAGATAACGATGGCCATACAAAGTATCGGCACGACGACCTGGACTATGCAAGTGATCTGCGGGATACGGAATGGGCCTTGATAGAACTGCTGATGCCCGGGGGGGGAGGCAGGGGGGCCTTGGACTACGGATCTGGCCGCGCATTAGCGATCCTCCATGTCGTCACGACCGGGGGGCGAGTGGCGGCAACTACTGTGCGATTTTCCGCCGCTCACAACGGTGCGGGGCTGTTTCCATATGGCAAGTCCACTCGACAGCGATGGCAGGTCGGCTCATTTTGAAACGGCCAACGCGCTGTATGCGCGAGACCGTGACCCGTTCGCTTTAAATTTCACTTGAATTCATGGGTCTCCATGGCGTGAATGACGGGAGAACGGAACGCGTCCCGAGGTCGTGAATGTTACGTGGCACCCTTTGGTTCTGGATGTTTGGTGGTGAACCCTGGTTTAGAATCAGGGTCGGCAACGGCATATCGAGGCCGTTGAACCTGAAAGGGTGGCTCTTTACCGTAACGTCGATTTCCGCCGTCATCCTTCTTTCGCTGGTTTTTCCCGAGCCTTATAATCATTTTGTCTTTATGGGCGGGCTGGGCGTGGTGTTCGGGCTTATGTATCTGAAGTCCGGCGTTCCGTAGTCCTTGCAGGTCAGGCTTTCAAAAGAGATCATGCATGACATCCTGGCGGCGCGGCGCCGCGCCTGACGCAATTCTGGGATCATCGTGATGCAGCAGCTTGCCAAACCTGTCCGTGTCGGCCTGATCGGCTATGGTTTTGCCGGCAGGACTTTTCATGCGCCGTTGATCGGTGCCGTGGAGGGGCTGTCGCTGGATGCGGTCGTTTCGCGCCATCCCGATGCCGTGCGTGCCGATCTGCCGGGGGTTGGCGTCCGTCCGACGGCCGAGGCGCTGCTGGCCGATGAGGCGATCGACCTTGTCGTGATCGCCACGCCGAACGAGACCCATGCCCCGCTGGCGCGTGCCGCGCTGCGGGCCGGCAAGCATGTGGTCGTCGACAAGCCGTTCGCGCTCGATCTCGGCGAAGCGCGGGCGTTGGTCGACCTGGCCGGCCGTACGGAGCGCCTGCTGTGCGTGTTCCACAACAGGCGCTGGGACAGCGATTTTCTGAGCGTGCGCGCGGCGATGGCGGACGGCGTGATCGGCCGGGTGACGCATTTCGAATCCAGGATCGACCGGTTTCGTCCGCAGGTCCGCGATCGCTGGCGCGAGCGCGACGTGCCGGGCGGCGGCATCTGGTTCGATCTCGGTCCGCATCTGATCGACCAGGCGCTGCTGCTGTTCGGCCTGCCCGACCGGGTCGTCGCCTCGCTGGCGCGCCAGCGCGACGGAGCGCTGACGGATGACTGGGCGCATGTCGTGCTGCTGTACGGCGAGCGGAGGGTGATCCTGCATGCCGGGATGCTGGTCGCCGGCGGTTCGGCCCGGTTCGTCGTGCATGGCACGGGGGGAAGCCTGGTGAAGCAGGCGGCCGACCGGCAGGAAGCGCAATTGCTGGCCGGGATGCGGCCGGGCGATGCCGGATGGGGCGAGGATGCCGATCCGCTGGTCGTGTATGCCGGCGACGGCACGGTGCGGCACCTGCCGGCCCATGCCGGCGACCAGCGACGGATCTATGCCGAGAT
>NZ_JABXXP010000382.1 GCF_013376155.1 Nguyenibacter vanlangensis | reverse complement strand
AGCGTGTCGGCGCCGGCGAGCATGGCGCTGCGCCATTGCGCGGTGATGTTGCGGCTGAGCCCGCGCGCCAGGCGCTTGAGGAGCGTGCCGCCCTGCCGCTGGGTCCAGATGAAGCCGCCGATGCCCGCCCCCAGCAACAGCGTGCCGATCAGGACCGGCCGGGCGAACGGGCTGTGCTGCTGGTGCATGACCAGGCACGCCACCGCCAGCAGGACGAACACGATCTGGCCGAGGACCTCGGTCGTCAGGTCCACGATGTTGGCACTGGCGGCCTCGGGCCATTCGATGGCGTGGCGGCGCGGGGACGCGTCGGCCCCGGTGGCGCGGATGCCGATCAGGATGCCGCCGAGCTGCGAGAAGGGCAGGCAGGTCGCCGCCGCGTCGCGCACCATGCGCGCCACGATGAGATGCGGCAGGGCGATCCGGGGGCATGCCACGTGCCAGGCGACGCCCAGGGTTGCGTCGACCGCAAGCTGTGCGGCCACGATGGCGACGAAGCCGACCGCGCCGATCGACAGAACGGCCTTGAGCACCGAGCCGACGCCGAGCCATGCCATGCAGAAGGTGATCAGGGCCAGCCCCAGGACGGCCAGGAGGATTGTAAGACTTTTCAAGGACGGACCGTATCTTGTCTGCCGCGCCGCGGCCCGTCCCCCTGGTACGTCCTGGCGGGCGGTCCGGCGCGTAATCGGGCCTGACTTACACCACGGCAGGGTCTGGCGCCACCATGAGCTGTCGGGATAAATGGGTCGCGCCTATCCTGGTTGCCTATACTGGGTTGCCAACGACCCTGTCAGACGATTTTCGGAGCACCCGACCGGATCATGCCTGCCCCCACGCTTGTCACCGGCGCGACCGGTTTTGTCGGATCGGCCGTCGCCCGCGCCCTGCTGCGACGGGGGCACCCACTGCGCCTGATGGCGCGGCGGGGCGCGGATTTAAGCAATATCGACGACCTGCCGGCCGAGCGGGTGGAGGGCGACCTGTCCCAGCCCGCGACCTTTGCCGAGGCCGTGCGGGGCTGCCGCTACGTGTTCCACGTGGCGGCCGATTACCGGCTGTGGGTGCCCGACCCGGCGCCGATGATGACCGCGAATGTCGAGGGCACGCGCCGGCTGATGCTGGCGGCCCAGGAGGCCGGGGTGGAGCGGATCGTCTATTGTTCGTCGGTGGCGGCGCTGGGGCTGATCGGCGACGGCAGCGTGGCGGACGAGGAGACGCCGGTCCACGAGCATGGGGTGATCGGGATCTATAAACGGTCGAAATACCGCGCCGAGCAGGAGGTGCTGGCACTGGTGCGCGAGCGCGGCCTGCCGGCGGTGATCGTCAACCCGTCGACCCCGGTCGGGCCGCGCGACATCAAGCCCACCCCCACCGGGCAGATGATCCTGGATTGCGCGGCGGGGCGCATGCCGGCCTATGTCGATACCGGGGTGAACATCGTCCATGTCGACGACGTGGCCGAGGGCCACGTGCTGGCGCTGGAGCGCGGGCGGACCGGCGAGAAATACATCCTGGGCGGGCAGGATTACCTGCTGCGCGACCTGTTCGCCATGACGGCGGAGATCGCCGGGGTGCGGCCGCCGCGCATCAGCCTGCCGCAGGGGGTGATCTGGCCGGTGGCGGTGGTGTCGGAATGGCTGTCGCGCGGGTTCGGCATCGCGCCGCGGGTGACGCGGGAGATGCTGGCGATGTCGAAGAAGAAAATGTTCTTCTCCTCGGCCAAGGCGGAGCGGGAGCTGGGCTATGCCCCGCGCCCGGCGCGGGACGCGGTGGCCGATGCCGTCGGCTGGTTCCGCCAGGCGGGGATGCTGGACGGGGCGCGGGGGCGGTGACGATGGTCTGGCTGGTCATGGCGGTGCTGTGCGCCGCGATCTGGGTCGGGCTGATCGGTTTTCACGGCCGGTTCTGGCAGGCGGGGCCGATTTTGCAGCCGGTGCGCCTGCCGCCGGACGGGTCGTATCCGCCGGTCTGCGTGGTGGTGCCGGCGCGCGACGAGGCGGAATCGGTGCAAGACTGCCTGTCGTCGCTGCTGGGGCAGGATTATCCCGGGACGCTGCATGTGGTGCTGGTGGACGACAACAGCACCGACGGGACCGGCGCGCTGGCGCGCGCGGTGCCCGATCCGCTGGGCCGGCTGACGATCGTGACCGGGCAGGAGCGGCCGGCGGGGTGGAGCGGCAAGCTGTGGGCGGTGGCGCAGGGCGTGGCGGAAGCACGGCGGCTGATCCCGGCCGAGCAGGGTTACGTGTTTCTGACCGATGCCGACATCACCCATGATCCGGCCCATGTCGCCACCTTGGTGGCCAAGGCGGAAGGCGACGGGCTGGACATGGTGTCGGAGATGGTGGCGCTGAATTGCGAGAGCGCGGCGGAGCGGGCGCTGGTGCCGGCCTTCGTCTTCTTCTTCGCGCTGCTGTACCCGTTCGCGCTGGTGAATGATCCGCGCAGCCGGGTGGCCGGGGCGGCCGGGGGATCGATCCTGATCCGGCGCGCGGCGCTGAGCCGGATCGGGGGGATCGAATCGCTGCGCGGGGCGCTGATCGACGATTGCACGCTGGCGCTGCGCGTCAAGCGCAGCGGCGGCGGGCTGTATCTGGGCCATAGCCGGCTGGCGCGGTCGATCCGGCCCTATCCGCATCCGCGCGACGTGTGGCGCATGGTGGCGCGCACCGCCTATGTGCAACTGCGCTATTCGCCGCTGATCCTGCTGGGCACCGTCGCCGGCATGGTGCTGGTGTGGATCGCGCCGATGCTGCTGGCGCTGTTCGGGCATGGGCCGGCGCGCCTGCTGGGGGCGGCGGCCTGGGTGGCGTCGATGGCGTCGTTCGTGCCGAC
>NZ_JABXXP010000381.1 GCF_013376155.1 Nguyenibacter vanlangensis | reverse complement strand
CCCCGGCACGCCGCGCCGCGCCGGGCATCGCCGCTGACGGCTTTTTCTTCGGCCGTCCCGCCGCGCTTCAGGGCGATGTGGATTGGCGCCGGCCGGTATCGGGGGCGCCGTCATCGGGGCGCAGGCCCATCTCGGCCTCGATGCCCGAATTCAGCTCCGCGCCCAGCAGGATGACGTAGGCCGACACGAAGAACCACATCATCGTCGCCACCACCGCGCCCAGCGGACCATAGGTGGCGTTGTAGCTGGCGATGGCGCTGACATAGTACGAAAACCCGATCGAGGAAACGATCCACAGCAGCGTCGCGGCGCAGGAGCCGGGCAGGATGCAGACCCAGTGGGCGATCCGGCGGGACGGTCCCAGCCGGTACAGCATGGCGCAGGCCGCGAGCACGAACAGCAGCATCAGTGCCGGCCCCCCGGTTTCGACCGCCAGGCCGACCGACCAGGGGGGCGGTGCGATGCCCAGCAGGTCGGGCAGAAAATCGACCAGCACCGGCAGCGCGACCAGCAGCGCCAGCGCCAGCACGGCGCCCAGGATCGCGAACAGCGTCATGGCCAGCGCCATCAGTTGGAAACGCAGGAAACTGCGCGTCTCACGCGTGTCATAGGCGATATTGACGGCGGTGATGAGCGAGCGCGTGGCCGCCGAGGCCGACCACAGGGCCAGCGCAGTGGACAGGATCAGGTTGAGGGTCAGCGCGGAATGGGATTCGGCGACCAGCGTGTGGATCCGTTCGCCGATCAGCGCGAAGGCCGATGGCGGCAGAAGGTTGCGCAGGATGTTGAGCTGCGGCTCGACCGTCTGCGGGTCGAATACCAGCCCGTAGATCGAAATCAGCGTGCTGATCGCCGGAAACAGCGACAGGGTGGCGTAGAACGCGCAGCCCGCCGCCGCCAGGCCGATCTTGTCGTCCACCAGGTTGCCCAGCATGCGGCGCAGCACGGGCCGCCAGGTTTGGCGCAGCCGGTGCAGCAACGGGGCGGCTGCGGTGCGGGCCTTCAGCGCATCTGCGTTCGGGCGGTACGGGTCATCCGGCGGCGAGGGGGTCAAACAGGCTCCATTGGGCAGGCTCCATCGGGCAGGCTCCATCGGGGCGGCGGCCCGGAACAGGCGAGAGGCGGGGGCCATGGTCGGGGACAGGGGCGGCGACGATCGGCCTAGGTCCCACATTACGAAGAAATATGGAAAAGCGACGATTTTTCTGTTGCGTCGCAAACGGATTACCCTCATATGCGCTCCCCACGCAACAACGCACGTGCCACTGGCCCTCTGAGGTTACGCAACGACGTCAAGCGTTCTGGCAATCGGGATCCCCTCGCGGGGCCCAGTCTTGGTCGCTGGTCCGTTAGACCGTTTCGCAACGCCTGTCCGGCCAAGTTCCCGGATGGATTTCACAGAAGGGATTTGGGTGCGATGACTCCCAAAATCGCCCGTTTCCTGGCCGAGCAGGCTCCTGCGACGCCATGCCTCGTCGTCGATGTCGATCGCGTCGAGGCCCGTTATCAGTCGCTGCGCACGGCGCTGCCGCTGGCGCGCATCTATTATGCGGTGAAGGCCAATCCGGCGGATGCGATCCTGCGCCGGCTGGTATCGCTGGGCTCGGCCTTCGACGCCGCGTCGTGGGAAGAGATCCGCATGTGCCTGGATGCCGGCGCGGATGCGCGCGACATCTCGTTCGGCAACACGGTCAAGAAAGTGTCGGCCATCGCCGCCGCCTACGCGGCCGGGGTGACGATGTACGCGTTCGACAGCCACGAAGAACTGGAGAAGCTGGCCCGCCACGCTCCGGGATCGCGCGTCTATTGCCGCCTGATCGTCGAGAATGCAGGGGCGGAATGGCCGCTGTCGCGCAAGTTCGGCACCACGGTCGAAAGCGCGCGCGACCTGATGCTGCGCGCCCGCGACCTCGGCCTGGACCCGTACGGCCTGTCGTTCCATGTCGGCAGCCAGCAGACCACCACGGACGCATACGAAGCGGCGATCGCGCGGGTCGGCATGCTGTTCACCGACCTGGCCGATGCCGGGCTGAACGTGCGCATGGTCAATCTGGGCGGCGGCTTCCCGATCCGCTATCGCGACGACGTGCCCGAGATCGACCAGTTCGCGCTGGCGATCAGCCACGCGATGACCGCGCATTTCGGCAACGACCTGCCGGAAATGATCGTCGAGCCGGGCCGGTTCATCGTCGGCGACGCCGGCGTGGTGTCGGCCGAGGTGGTGTTGGTGACCCGGCGCGGCCTGAAGGACGACGTGCGGTGGGTCTATCTGGATATCGGCCGCTTCGGCGGCCTGGCCGAGACCGAGGGCGAGTCGATCCGCTACGGCATCCGCACGCCGCATGACGGCGGACCGACGGGGCGGGTGGCGATCGCCGGCCCGACCTGCGACGGCGCGGACATCCTGTACGAGAAGGCGCCCTACGCCCTGCCGCTGGACCTGGCCTGCGGCGACCGGATCGAACTGCTGTCCACCGGGGCCTATGTCTCGACCTATTGCTCGACCCGCTTCAACGGCTTCGCGCCGCTGGGCGAGCATTACATCTAAGCCCGTCCGGACCCGGACAGGCACCGTATAAAAGGGGCGCCCCGCATTGGGGATGCCCCTTTTGCTTTTTTGGTTGCCCGGGCTCTTTTTCGGGGCTTTGCCCCGAACCCCACCAAAGGCGGTGCCTTTGGAAACCATCTGTTTATCAATGGATTGGGGTCATTGATAAACAAAGGGGGGCCGCGCCCTCGCCTTTATTCGACGGCGGCGCGCAGGCCGGCGCCGGCGGCCAGCGGGCAGAGCGGCAGCGCGCAGGCCAGGAACGCGCCCAGCAATTCCAGGTCCGGCAGCCAGGACAGGCTGCTCT
>NZ_JABXXP010000380.1 GCF_013376155.1 Nguyenibacter vanlangensis | reverse complement strand
CTGGCCCCTGCGTTCGACGACGGCCGGCGCGTCGTCCGCCGGGCCCGGACGGGGCACGGGACGGGGCAGGGGACGGGCCAAGGGACAGGGCGGAGGCTGACGCAACTGGAATATGCGCGCGCCGGCATCGTGACCGAGGAAATGGAATTCGTGGCGATCCGGGAGAATCTGCGCCGGGAACGGGGCGACGCCGCCCTGCGGGACGGCGAGGATTTCGGGGCCAGCATTCCGGATTTCGTCACCCCCGAATTCGTGCGGGACGAGGTGGCAAGAGGCCGGGCGGTGATTCCGGCGAACATCAACCATGCCGAGCTGGAACCGACGATCATCGGCCGCAACTTCCTGGTGAAGATCAACGCCAATATCGGCAATTCCGCGGTGCTGGGCCATGTGGCGGACGAGGTGGACAAGATGGTCTGGGCCACGCGCTGGGGCGCCGATACGGTGATGGACCTGTCGACCGGGCGCAATATCCACAATATCCGCGACTGGATCATCCGCAACAGCCCGGTGCCGATCGGCACCGTGCCGATCTATCAGGCGCTGGAGAAGGTCGGCGGCGTGGCCGAGGACCTGAGCTGGGAGGTGTTCCGCGACACGCTGATCGAGCAGGCCGAGCAGGGGGTGGATTATTTCACCATCCATGCCGGGGTGCGGCTGCCCTTCATTCCGCTGACCGCGGCGCGCGTGACCGGGATCGTCTCGCGCGGCGGGTCGATCATGGCCAAATGGTGCCTGGCCCATCATCGCGAGAGCTTCCTGTACGAACGATTCCCCGAGATCTGCGAGATCATGCGGGCCTATGACGTGACGTTCAGCCTGGGCGACGGGCTGCGCCCCGGCTCGATCGCCGATGCGAACGACGCGGCGCAGTTCGCCGAACTGCGCACGCTGGGCGAATTGACCCGAATCGCCTGGGACCACGGGTGCCAGGTGATGATCGAGGGGCCGGGCCATGTGCCGATGCACAAGATCAAGGCCAACATGGACGAGCAACTGGCCCATTGCGGCGAGGCGCCGTTCTATACGCTGGGGCCGCTGACGACCGACATCGCGCCGGGATACGACCATATCACCAGCGCGATCGGGGCGGCGATGATCGGCTGGTTCGGCACCGCGATGCTCTGCTACGTCACGCCCAAGGAGCATCTGGGCCTGCCCGACCGCGACGACGTCAAGACCGGGGTGATCACCTACAAGCTGGCGGCCCATGCGGCCGACCTGGCCAAGGGGCATCCGGCGGCGCGGCTGCATGACGACGCGGTGTCGCGCGCGCGCTTCGAATTCCGATGGGAGGACCAGTTCAACCTGGGGCTGGATCCGGAGACCGCGCGCTGCTTCCATGACGAGACCCTGCCGAAGGAAGCGCACAAGACGGCGCATTTCTGTTCGATGTGCGGTCCCAAATTCTGTTCGATGAAGATCAGCCAGGATATCCGCGACGCCGCCCGGGCCCAGAATGACAGTGCCCGAAATGATAGTACTCATAATGACGGGGTGCTGTCGCCGGGTGAGATCGCCGCCGGGCTGGCGGAAATGGGCGCGCGTTTCCGGGCGGGCGGCGGAGACATCGACGTGGCGGTGGGTGGTGCGCCGGTCGGGGACTGACCCGGTATCGTCGTTTCCGGCTGCTTTTAGCCGGCTGCCTTTGGCCGGCCGCCTTTGGCCCGGCCGTCCTGACCCGGTCGTCCGGTCAGGCGGCCGGGATCTCGGCCGCGCGGAACCGGGCGGTGGCCGGGTCGGCCTGGTAGGCATCGGCGGTGGGGTAGGGCGCGCGCGCCAGATCGTCCACCGCCGCGATGATCCGGTCGGCTTTCTCGTCGGTCATCAGCACGCTGAAATTCAGGCGGGTCCAGCCGGGCTTGCGCAGTTCCTCGCCCCGCAGGATCGCGTCGCGCAGGGCGTGCGATTCCGTCTGGCCGATTCCCAGCAGGCGATGCGCGTACGGCCCGGCGCAGGCGCAGCCGCCGCGGGCCTGGATGCCGTGGCAATCCGACAGCATGCGGGTGAAAAGCTGCTGGTGGATCAGCCCGCCATGGCGCGGGTCGCGCACCTGGAACGAGAAGATCGGCAGGCGGGATTCGGCCCGCGGGTTGCCCAGGATCGCGAGATTCGGATTGCGGTCCCAGACCTGGCGCGCCCTTCGGTAGAGTTCGGCGTGGCGTGCATCCATCCGCGCCTGGCCGATCGCCTCCTTGACCAGGAAGGCCAGGGCGGCGCGGATGTCGCCGATCACGTTCGGGGTGCCCGCTTCCTCACGCGTGGCCAGTCCCTCGGCATAGTCATGGCCCCAGGGCGAGACGAACCGCACCGTGCCCCCGCCGCTGAAGGTGGGCGTGCGGCGCGACACCGCCGCGTCGCGGACGATCATCACCCCCGACGCGCCGGGGCCTCCGATGAATTTATGCGGCGACAGCACGACCGCGTCCTTCTCGAACGGCGTGCCGGCGCGCATGTCGATCGGCAGGTAGGGGCCGCCGCCGGCATAATCCCAGACCACCCGCGCGCCATGCGCCTTGAGCAGCGCGCTGACCGCGTCGATGTCGGTGACGATGCCCGTCACGTTGGACGCCGCCGAGAAGGCGCCGATCTTCAGCCGGTGCGGATCGGCCGCCCGCAGCGCCGCGCGCAACTGCGCCAGGTCGGGGCCGCCGTGCGCGTCCTCGGCGATTTCCACGATCTCGGCGCCGCTTTCCCGCCAGGGCAGGATGTTGGAATGATGCTCGTAGGGGCCGATGAACACCAGGGGCGCCGCCCCGGCATCGCCGGCGCCCAGCAGATGGACCAGCCGGTTCAGCCCCGCCGTGGCGCCCGAGCCGGTGAAGATCGTCGAGAAACCGGCGCCCGCGCCGCACAGC
>NZ_JABXXP010000379.1 GCF_013376155.1 Nguyenibacter vanlangensis | reverse complement strand
CCTTCGCGGCCCGGCTGCGGGCCGAGGGGTATGTGACGGTCGATGCCCTGGCCCAGGTGGCCGATCCGGACGCCGAGGGGCGGCGCCTGGATTGCGCGCTGATCGCCTCGGGCGGGGGCGTCGTGGCGCTGGACTGACACGCCCCGCCGATCGCCCTTTCGCGGCCCGTTGCGGCAGGCCGCCCGTTGCCCACCACTTCTATCCTACTGGCCTTGAGCCCAGTGACTTTGAACTCACTGCCTTCGAACAAGGAGCACCTTATGTCCAACGTCACCGTGATCGGCGCCCAGTGGGGTGACGAGGGTAAGGGAAAGATCGTCGACTGGCTGGCCAGCCGGGCCGATATCGTCGTCCGCTTCCAGGGCGGGCACAATGCCGGCCATACGCTGGTGGTCGGCAACCAGACCTATAAGCTGTCGCTGCTGCCTTCGGGTCTGGTGCGGGGCAAGATGGGGGTGATCGGCAACGGCGTGGTGGTGGACCCCGAGGCGCTGCTGTCCGAGATCGACCGCGTGACCGCCCAGGGGCTGGACGTGTCGCCCCGGACCCTGCGGATCGCCGAGAACGTGCCGCTGATCCTGCCGGTGCATGCCGCGATCGACCGGGCGCGCGAGGAAGCCCGCGGTGCGCGCAAGATCGGCACCACCGGCCGGGGCATCGGCCCGGCCTATGAGGACAAGGTGGCCCGCCGGGCGATCCGGCTGTGCGACCTGGCCGAGCCCGAGACGCTGGACTGGAAGCTGGACGAGCTGCTGCTGCATCACAACACGCTGCTGGCCGGGCTGGGCGCCGCGACCTTTACCAAGGAGGCGCTGCTGGCGCACCTGAACGGGCTGGCGCCGCGCATCCTGCCCTATATGGAGGCGGTGTGGGACCTGCTGGACGATGCGCGCCGGGCCGGCCGCCGCGTGCTGTTCGAGGGTGCGCAGGCGGTGATGCTGGATGTCGACCACGGGACCTATCCGTTCGTCACCAGTTCCAACACGATCGCCGCCAACGCGGCCACCGGCAGCGGTGTCGGCCCGGGCAGCGTGGGATTCGTGCTGGGGATCGCCAAGGCCTATGCGACCCGGGTGGGCGAGGGGCCGTTCCCCAGCGAACTGCATGATGAGACGGGCCGCACCCTGGGCGAGCGCGGCCACGAGTTCGGTACCGTCACCGGACGGCCGCGCCGCTGTGGCTGGTTCGATGCGATGCTGGTGCGGCGCGCGGTGCGGGTCGGCGGGGTCAACGGCCTGGCGCTGACCAAGCTGGACGTGCTGGACGGGCTGCCGGAGATCCGCATCTGCGTGGGGTATGAGCTGGACGGCCGGACTATCCGCAGCTTCCCGTCCGCGCCGTCGGCCCAGGCGCGGGTCAAGCCGGTCTATGAGACGATGGAAGGCTGGACCGAGACGACTTATGGCGCGCGGTCGTGGGTGGATCTGCCGGCCCAGGCGATCAAATATGTCCGCCGGATCGAGGAACTGGTCGAAGCGCCGGTCACGCTGCTGTCCACCAGTCCTGAACGCGACGACACGATCCTGGTGCGCGACCCGTTCGAGAACTGACGGAGCGGCAGGCGGGAGGGGGAGCCCCTCCCTCCGGCTTCAGCCTGCCTGCAGCGCCTCGCGATGGGCGTCGACTTCGGCCTTCATCGCCGCCTGCACCTTCTCGAAGGCCCGGACCTCGATCTGGCGCACCCGCTCTCGCGAGATATTGTAGGTGTGGGACAATTCCTCGAGCGTCGCGGGTTCGTCCTTCAGGCGGCGCTCGGTCAGGATATGCCGCTCGCGCACGTTCAGCGTCTTCAGCGCATTGTCCAGCAGGGCCTTGCGGCCGCTGAATTCCTCGCTTTCCGCCAGGGTCTGTTCCTGGTTGTCGTGCTCGTCGACCAGCCAGTCCTGCCATTCGCCTTCGCTGTCGGCGCGCAGCGGGGCGTTCAGGCTGTGATCCGGCGCCGACAGGCGGCGGTTCATGTTGATGACGTCCTGCTCGGGCACGCCCAGCGAGGCGGCGATCTGGTTGACCTGCTCGGGCTTCAGGTCGCCGTCGTCGATGGCCTGCATCTGGCCCTTCAGCCGCCGCAGGTTGAAGAACAGCTTCTTCTGCGCGGCCGTGGTGCCCATCTTCACCAGCGACCAGCTATGCAGGATATATTCCTGGATCGCGGCGCGGATCCACCACATGGCATAGGTCGCCAGGCGGAAGCCCCGGTCGGGATCGAAGCGGCGCACCGCCTGCATCATGCCGATATTGCCTTCGCTGATCAGTTCGCCCAGCGGCAGGCCGTAGCCGCGATAGCCCATGGCGATCTTGGCGACCAGGCGCAGATGCGACGTGACGAGCGCGTGCGCGGCTTCGGAATCGCCCTTGTCCTTCCAGCGTCGCGACAGGCGCTGTTCTTCCTCGGGCGAGAGCATGGGAAATTTGCGGATGTCCTGAAGATACCTTGACAGGTTGGATTCAGGACCAACATTCAGAACGGAAGAGGCCATGGATCGGACTCCTTTGTCCGGGAGATCTGGTGCGCCCTGGATGTCCTACGGCACATCCGTGAAAGGGTTCCCTGACTTGTCCCGTATGACGCGTGGATTGGACATTACGTCCCCGTGTGGCACCCCCGCGATGGGCCGCGCCGACACGGGACGTCCATTCCGGCGGTCGCGTCACCCGCCGGAGAAGTTTGAAGCCTACTGTCGGGACGGGCCGAGCGTCAAGGAATCCTCCCTGTCGATTGCCTTAAAACTATGCAATCTTCGCGATAAGTGTCTGAAAATCGTCCGGAGGCGCGGTCTCGAACAGCAGGGGCCGGCCGGTCGCCGGGTGGGTGAAGCCCAGCCGCGCCGCGTGCAGCGCCTGGCGCGGGAAGTCCAGGGCGG
>NZ_JABXXP010000378.1 GCF_013376155.1 Nguyenibacter vanlangensis | reverse complement strand
GGTCGGGCCGTATCGACGTCCAGGCGGCGATCGAGGGGGATGACGACAAGACGCGTTCGCTGGCCTCGGTCCGGCGCCAGCGCGAGCGTGAGCGCCGCCAGGCGGAGCTGGAACGCCTGCGTTCGGACCAGGTGCGCGTGGTGCGCGACGTCGTGCTGCCCGAGACGATCACGGTGCAGGAACTGGCCAACCGCATGGCGGCCCGCCAGGGCGAGGTCATCAAGACCCTGATGAAGATGGGCGTGATGGCCACGGTGACCCAGTCGCTGGACGCCGACACCGCCGAGCTGGTGGTGCAGGAATTCGGCCATCGTGTCCGCCGCGTCGCCGACAGCGACGTCGAGATCGGCATCGAAGGGATCGAGGACCTGCCCGAGGAACTGCAGCCGCGTCCGCCGGTCGTCACGGTCATGGGCCATGTCGACCACGGCAAGACGTCGCTGCTGGACGCGCTGCGCACCACCGACGTGGCGGCGGCCGAGGCCGGCGGCATCACCCAGCATATCGGCGCCTATCAGGTCACGCTGGCCTCCGGGGCCAAGATCACCTTCATCGACACGCCGGGTCACGAGGCGTTTACCGCCATGCGCGCCCGCGGCGCGTCGGTGACCGACGTGGTGGTGCTGGTGGTGGCGGCCGATGACGGGGTGATGCCCCAGACGATCGAGGCCATCAAGCATGCCAAGGCGGCGCACGCGCCGATCGTGGTGGCGATCAACAAGTGCGACAAGCCCGGCGCCAACCCGGACCGGGTGCGGCAGGAACTTCTGTCGCACGAGATCGTGGTCGAAGCGATGGGCGGCGACACCCAGGATGTCGAGGTCTCGGCGCTGAAGCGCACCGGGCTGGACAAGCTGGAGGAAGCCATCCTGCTCCAGGCGGAAATCCTGGACTTGCGCGCCAATCCGCACCGCGTCGCCGAAGGCTCGGTGATCGAAAGCCGGCTGGATCGCGGGCGCGGGCCTGTGGCGACCGTGCTGGTGCAGAAGGGCACGCTGAAGCGCGGCGACATCGTGGTGGCGGGCGCCGAATGGGGCCGCGTGCGCGCGATGCTGGACGACCGCAACCGCCAGGTGCAGGACGCCGGCCCGGCAACCCCGGTCGAGGTGCTGGGCATTGCCGGCGTGCCGGGTGCCGGCGAACCCTTCGTGGTGGTCGAGAACGAGAACCGCGCCCGCGAGATCTCGGAATTCCGCCAGCGGGTGATCAAGGACCGCATGGCGGCCGGGCAGACCGCGGCGCGCGGCACGCTGGACCAGATGCTGGCCCGCATCCAGGCCGGCGCGCAGAAGGAAGTCGCCGTCGTCATCAAGGCCGACGTCCAGGGTTCGGCCGAGGCGCTGCAGGCCACGGTGCTGAAGCTGGAGCACGAGGAGGTCAAGGTCCGCGTGCTGACGGCCGGGGTCGGCCAGATCACCGAAAGCGACGTGCAGTTGGCCAAGGCGTCGGACGCGGTCATCGTCGCGTTCAACGTCCGCGCCACGACGCAGGCCCGCGAACTGGCCCAGCGCGAGGGCGTGGATATCCGCTACTACTCGATCATCTATCAGGTGGCGGACGACGTCGAGCAACTGGTCAAGGGCAAGGTGGCGCCGAAGCACCGCGAGAAGTTCCTGGGCTATGCCGAGATCCGCAAGGTCTTCGACATCACCAAGGTCGGCAAGGTCGCCGGTTGCTACGTCACCGAGGGCGTGGTCAAGCGCGGCTGCGGCGTGCGCCTGCTGCGTGACAACGTCGTCATCCATGAAGGCGAACTCAGCCAGCTCAAGCGCTTCAAGGACGACGTCAAGGAAGTGGCCCGCGGCTATGAATGCGGCCTGTCCTTCGCCGGGTATAACGACCTGCGCGAGGGCGACATGGTCGAATGCTACGAAATGGAGCTTGTGCCCGCATGAGCCGCCATTCCTCACGCGGGAAGGTGAATGCGGCGGGGCCGGCGGGGAAACTCGCCGGCCAGCCTGCTTCGGGGCCCTCGCAGCGCCAGTTGCGCGTGGCCGAAGAGGTGCGCCGCGTGCTGGCCGACCTGTTCGCGCGGACGGAATTCCGCGATCCCGAACTGGTCGATGTCCGCATCACCGTGACCGAGGTGCGGATTTCACCCGACCTGAAGCACGCCACGGCCTTCGTCGCCCGGCTGGGCCGCAGCGACGTCGAGACCCTGCTGCCGGCGCTGAAGCGCGTGGCGCCGTTCCTGCGCTCGCGCCTGTCCACCGGGCTGCGGCTGCGGGTGGCGCCCGAAATCCATTTCCAGCCCGATACCGCGCTTGATTACGCGATGGAAGTCGACGCGCTGCTGCGCCATCCCGACGTGGCCCGCGACCTGGACTGAAAATCCGTCCCGAACGACGGATTGCCGGGCGACCCCCCAGGGAATGGCATTCACAGGAATGGCATTCACATGCACGGCGTCCCCACGCACGCCTCCTCAAATTCTGAAAAAGGTTCTGTCTGATGCGACGCAAGCGCGGACGCGCGATCGATGGCTGGCTGGTGATCGACAAACCGTCGGGCATGACCTCGACCGAAATCGTGAACCGGGTGAAGCGCCTGTTCGACGCCCAGAAGGCGGGACACGGCGGCACGCTGGACCCGCTGGCGACCGGGCTGCTGCCCGTGGCCTTCGGCGCGGCCACCAAGACGGTGCCCTATATCATGGACGGGACCAAGCGCTACCAGTTCACCCTGCGGCTGGGCGAGGCGCGGGATTCCGACGATGCCGACGGCGTGGTGACCGCGACCTCGGACGTGCGCCCCACCGACGCGCAGTTCCGCGACGCCCTGCCGGCCTTTCGCGGCGACATCACGCAGGTGCCGCCGGTCTTCTCGGCCATCAAGGTGGCGGGAGAGCGCGCCTACGACATGGCGCGCGACGGG
>NZ_JABXXP010000377.1 GCF_013376155.1 Nguyenibacter vanlangensis | reverse complement strand
GGGCTGGTCGCCCGGCTTCGGGGTCTCGATGCGCTGCCAGGCGCCGCGGCTCTCCATGCAGCGGGCGTAATTCTGGCGCAGCCGCCGGAACTGGTTGCCCCCGCCGCCCGCCTGCAGCGCCGATCCCGACGGGGCGGCGGCAACCGAGGCGTCGGTCTGGCAGAAGGCGTCGTCCGATTTATATTCGGCGCTGTCGCGGTCCAGGATGGCCTGGTAGCCGCCGACCGAACCATAGACCGTATGTTCCTTGTGCCGGGCCTGCGCCGGATCGGTAAGGCCCGCGAGCGCGGCGAGGATCGCGCCGAAGACCACGCCTGGAACGGCGATGCGAATGGCCGGACGCTGCGGCCGCTTGGGTTCGATGACGGTCATTCTCTCTCCTGGCCGCGTCCCCGTGGCGGCATCCGTTCTATCCCTGCCCGCCGCGCGGGTGAAGGGGCGCCGGGCGTGTGGGGGAAGGGGGGACATTGACCCTTTGCCGGGCTGTCCCCATTATTTTGCCGATATGGGGTCTCCGGCGCAGATCGGAACGGCAGCGGCGTGCCTGCCGGCGTACCCGGGCCAGTGGCAGGGAGATGACGCACCGTCGTGAGCACCGATCCTTATGAGATCCTCGGCCTGTCGCGTACGGCCAGCCAGGACGATATCCGCAAGGCATACCGCAAGCTGGCCAAGAAATGGCATCCGGACCTCAATCCCGGCGACAAGGCGGCCGAAGAGAAGTTCAAGGCGATCGGTACGGCCCACGCGCTGCTGTCGGACCCCGAACAGCGCGCGCGCTTCGACCGGGGCGAGATCGACGCAGCGGGGCAGGAGCGTGGCTGGGCGCCGCCGGGCGGCGGCTATCGCGACCAGGCCGAGGGCGCGCAGGGGTTCCGCTATTCCGCCGGCGGGTTTTCCGAGGATGATCTGGGCGACATATTCGGCTCGATGTTCGGGCAGCAGCGCGGATTCCGCCGCCGGCCACAGGGGCCGGCGCGGGGCGAGGACCGCCATTTTTCGCTGACCGTCAGCTTCATCGACGCCGTCAACGGCAGCACGGCCCGTATCACCCTGCCGGGTGGGGGCACGCTGGATGTCCGTATTCCGCCGGGGGTCGAGGACGGCCAGGTCATGCGTCTGCGCGGCAAGGGGGGCGAGGGGCATCAGGGCGCGCCGCCGGGCGATGCGCTGATCACGCTCAGCATCGCCCCCAGCACGCAATATACCCGCGACGGCGACGATATCCGCATGACCCAGCCGATCGGGCTGAAGACCGCCGTGCTGGGCGGCGCCGTCACGATCCCGACGCCGGGCGGCCCGGTGGCGATGAACGTGCCCGCGCACTCCGACAGCGGCCGCGTGCTGCGCCTGCGGGGGCGGGGGGTCAAGGCCCATGCGGGGCGCGAGGCCGGAAATCTCTACGTCACGCTTCAGGTCACGATCGGCCAGCCGGACGCGGCGCTCGAGAAATTCCTGAAATCATGGACGCCTCCCGGCGGGCCGGATGGCGGGGCGGCATGACGATCACGATCGAAACCCTGTGCCTGCGCCTGGGCGGCGTCACGGTCGCGGATATCGAGCATTGGATCGATTCCGCCTGGCTGCGGCCCGAGGGTGCGCCGGGCGACTACCGGTTCCATGACATCGACGTGGCGCGGGCGCGGCTGATCGTCGAATTGCGCGCCGATCCGGGCATCGGCGATGACGGCATGGGGGTGGTGCTGTCGCTGCTGGATCAGCTTTATGACGCGCGGCGGCAGATGATCCGCCTGCGCGCGGTGCTCGACCAGCCGCAGGCGGCGGACCTGCGTATCCGCCTTGCCGGCCTGCTGGAGCAATGCGTCATCTGACGGAATCGGCCGGCTTGCCCTGTAGCGCGCGGCGCTGATTCTGCAGGTGTCGGCGATGGCGGGCATGGATGGCGCGTACCGCCTCGGACATGGCGGGGCGCGGCCGGCGGGACCGTGCCGCGGGACGGGAAGCCGGGCGGACGGCGGGCGGAGGTGCCATGGAAAGACCTTGAACCTGTCTGCGAACCTGCAAGGCCGCGCGGCGGACCTGCCGGGCGGTGTGATGCAGGGTCGCCCGGGCCCGTGTCGGAATTGCGGCGGGGTGTCGCCGGGTGTCGCCGGGGCGGCGGCATGGAAGCGCGGCGCCGGCCTCTGGCCTGGCACGCCGCTTCGGGCGATAAGGCGTCATGCGCCTGATTCACACGTCAGACTGGCAGATCGGCAAGGTCTTCCGTTTCGCCGATGACGACATCCTGTCCGTCCTGCAGCAGGAAAGGCTGGAGGCGATCGGCCGCATCGGCCGCCTGGCCCGGAGCGAGGGGGCGGACGCGATCCTGGTCGCGGGCGATGTCTATGATTATGCCCGCCCGGCCGAACGGACGCTGCGCCAACCGGTCGAACGCATGCGGCAATTCCCCGACCTGCGCTGGCACCTGATTCCCGGCAATCACGATTTCCACGAACCGGACGGATTGTGGGACCGTCTGCTGCGGATGGGCCTGCCGGACAATATATCCGTGCATCTCGGCCATGATCCGGCGCCGCTGGATGCGGCGGGCACGGCCTGGATCATTCCCGCCGGGCTGGGGCATCGCCACGTCATTGGCGACCCCACCGCGCGGATGGATGCGGCCCCGACGCCCGAGGGCGCGATTCGCCTGGGCCTGGCCCATGGTTCGGTCCGCGATTTCGGCGACGGCGCGCCCGACCATAACCGGATCGCCATCGATCGCGCCCGGCAGGCCGGCCTGACCTATCTGGCGCTGGGGGACTGGCACGGCGCGGTGCGCATCGATTCGCGGACCTGGTATTCCGGCACGCCGGAAATCGACGGGTTCGACCTGGGCGGCGCGGGCGGCGGCCAGGCGCTGCTGGTCACGCTGGAC
>NZ_JABXXP010000376.1 GCF_013376155.1 Nguyenibacter vanlangensis | reverse complement strand
CGCCCTTGGCATGGGCGGCATGCCTGCCGTGATGGCGTGGCTTATGCTGGTGCCGGCCGGGGGCGGGCTGCAGGTCCTGCGCGTGCAGGAGCGGCGCGCCGATCGGGGCAAGGGCCGTGGCGAGACACAGAACGGCACGACGGTAAACAGGCGTGCAGGCGCGCGTGCGCATTTACGTCAACTCCATACGAGAGATAAAATGAGGCCGTATTACTTTATTTCGCCTGATTTTTATTTCGGGCGTCGTATTCTGTTTTGCGACGCACCAACCGACTTTTCAGGATCGGGAGGCGGCCTGAACGTCATGTCTTCAGGACCACACTGTCACGCCGGACAGGCAGGCCGGACACGGCAAGCGAACACAGGCGAGCGGGGCGATTTCACCCCGAGGCGGCAGGCAGGTGTCAGGCGGCATGGCAGTCCTTCCGTGCTCCGCGCCCCTCCACGCAACATGCGTTATTTGGGTCACAGATACGTGACAGTCATGTAATCCCGACACACCGGCTTGTGCGTGAAAATTCGGCAGCAGATGTATGGCGGTTTTTTTACATCCTTGACGGCGTTTTAGGTTTTTGGGAACCGAGGCGCGTACGCCGCCGCCGCGCATGGGGGAATATGCGAAATTTCAATAAAATAGCCCGATTGCGGCGGCAAACGATGTTGCGCGACGGCAGCTCACGCCGCCGCCAGTCGGCAGGTCATGGCGCGGGGCGGCGCGGAGGATCCCGGTCCTGATGACTGTGACCATTATGCATCAGCAGTGTAGAAACATGTCAATCATCCCCTATGCGGGAACTTTTCCTATTGATTAGCCATAATCAATGCGTGTGCTGCTTTTCATACGTCATTGGCCGTGCGTCCATTGAGACGATCGGTGGCAGGATTATCGCGATGCATGTTGTGGTCACTAAAACGTGCGGAGATATTTGGAAGGCCCCTCCGCCAATAGCGAAACCAGTTCCTTGATCGGGGGTTATTTTTGTCGTAAGCGTAGAGTGTAAGAACAAATCTTACGTCTTCTATAAGCAAGAAAAATATGATGAAGACAATTTTTCCCGGTTCCGGGCCGGAGGGCCGATCAGGATTCCGGCCAGCGTCCGAAAAATCCGTCCTTCGCGGATGTCCGCCTCGAGGACGCGGAGCGGGCTCCGCCGTTCGTTCCGATGGGGCAGCGTATCGACCCTGACCTTCGTCGTGCAAAACCCGGCGCGCCGGCCGGCACGTCCAGTCCGGACGGCGTGCTTTAACAAAAAGAACAAAAACAACGATGAAAAAGCAAATTTCCCCGGCCGAGACTTTTATGGCCCGTGCCGTGTCGCGCGGCACCTTGCTTGGCGCCTGCACCGGCATTGCGCTGTGCGTCGCCAGCGGCGCGGTCGCGCAGACCTCCCTCAACCCCAGCATCCGGGTCGCGACGCCGTTGAACCAGACCCCGTTCGCCCCCGGATCGTCGGTGCCGCCCCTGCCGCAGCCCGAGGCGCTATGGCCCGACCCGTTCGGGTGGAATACGTGGCTGCGCGACCGTGGCGTTGCCATCCTGCTGGACAATACCAACGAATTTACGGGCAATATCGGATCGGTCACCCCCGGGTACGGCCTGCGCATGGGCAGTTCCAACGCCGGCCAGTACGGGCTGGAAAACGATATCGACTGGGAGAAGCTGGCGGGTTGGACCGGGTTTTCCACCCATGCCGTGGCCGTCGGCCGCTACGGCATTCCTGCCAGCCGCATGTTCGGCGACAACATGGACCCGAGTTCGGAAATCTATGGCGGCGGCGGCAACGTGTTCTTCCACTTCGTCTATGGCTATGGCGAGGAAACACTGTGGAAGGGCCGGTTCGACGTGGCGGCCGGGCGCATACCGTTCCTGAACGATTTTTCGTCCAACCCGCTCTACTGCAACTTCATGAACAATGCGTTCTGCGGCAACCCCAAGGCGTCTTCGGACAATACCGCGCATTCGTCCTATCCCGATTCGAACTGGGCGCTGCGGCTGCGGTTCCGGCCGACGACGACGACCTATATCCAGACCGGCGTCTATTTCGACCAGGCCGGCATCTATGGCGTGCAGCAATATCGCACCGGCCTGAAATTCAACGGCGCCGACATCAACGGCGAAACGGTGCCGGTCGAAATCGGCTGGGAGCCGACTTTCGGCCACGGGACGCTGCCGGGCCACTACAAGTTCGGCTATGCGCGGGACACCGTGGACCACAAGGATGTCTATTACGACGGTTTCGGCAATGCCTGGGCGCTGACGGGCCTGCCGCCGCGCCAGGACCATGGCGCGAATGCGGCGTGGTTCCTGGTCGACCAGATGCTGCATCATTTCAAGGGGGGTGCCTCGGATGCCGGCGTGACCTTCCTGGGCGGCTTCTACTACAATACCGAGAAGATCTCGATGCGTTCGGAACAGTACGAGGCGGGCTTCCTGGCGCGGGGATTCTGGGCCGCGCGGCCGCATGATGCGATCGGCGTCAATTTCTCCTATATCCGTGTCTCGCCGCTGGCGTCGAAGACCCAGACGCTGCAGCTTCTGGAAGGCGTGGCCCCCGGATCGCTGCTGAACGGGGCCTATGGCCCGCAGAGCTATGGCATGAACCTGGAAGCCAATTACCAGATCCATGTCTATCGGGGCATCACCTTCGCCCCGGATTTCCAGTATTACTTCAACCCCGGCGGCCAGCGCGTGCTGCACGACACCGCGATGCTGGGCTTCAAGAGCCATATCGAACTGTTCTGAACGATCTGTCCTGGACGTTTCGACCTGATCGATCGGGGGCCGGTTTCCGGCCCCCCTTTTTTCGTCAGGGGGCCGTCCGATCCGCCGTCAGGGCGGCGGCCGCGTAGAGCCGGGCGGCGCGGCGCAGTTCCGCCAGGAGCGGCG
>NZ_JABXXP010000375.1 GCF_013376155.1 Nguyenibacter vanlangensis | reverse complement strand
GGAACTGGACCGTCAGCAGGGCGCGCGATGCGCCCAGCGTCTTGCGCATCGCGACCTCACGCGCGCGCAGCATGGCGCGCGCGGTCGCCAGGTTGACGTAATTGATGGTCGCGGCCAGCAGCGCGAGGACTCCGACGATGCCCAGCGCCAGCACGCTGTCGCGATCGGCGCCGGCCGTCGCATCACGGAAATGCATGTCCGCCAGGGGCGTCAGCGCAAAACCCCTGGTATATTGCAAGGTCAGCGCATCGTTGCTGTGCTGGGCGATGAAATCGCCCAGATGCGCCGCGACGGCTTGCATGCCCATGCGATCGGAAAAGCGCAGCAGGGTCGCGCCCGTGCCGGCTGCCCAGACATGCAGGGAGCGCTGGCCGCGGATACGTTCGGGTATCGGCGCCGCCGCGTCGATCCGGTAGGTCGAGGCGAGGGGTAGGTCGCGAAAGACGGCCGACACCACATAGGTTTGCGCCGATCCGTCGACCACCATCCGCATCGTGCGGCCCACGGCGTGGATCGTGCCGAAATATTTGCGCGCCAGGCGTGCCGACAGCACGATCCGGTCCGGCGCGGCCAGGGCCTCGGCGCGCTGCCCGTCGATGACCGGCAGCGCCAGGACAGCCGGCAACTCCGGATCGACGAACTGGATCTGCTCCGATCCCATGGTGCGCGCGCCGCCGTTCCGCAGGTCGGATGGCGGCGCGATCAGGGTGACCTGCTGGGGGATCAGGCGGCTGCTGGCGCGGATCTGCGGAAATTCGGCGCGCAGCGCGTCGCGGGCGCGATAGGTCGAAAAATCCGTGCGATCGCCGGGCACCCCGACCGAATGCGCCCAGAGTTGGTCCAGCCGGTAGATATCGGCCTGATCCGGCCAGAACCGGTCATAGCCGTATTCGTAGCGCACCACCAGCGACAGCAGCAGGAACACCGCGATTCCCAGCCCCAGACCGCCGATATTCAGGACGGCGTAGAGCCGGTGGCGCGACAGCATCCGGCAGAAGGTCAGCATTCCGTGCAGCAGCATCAGGCGGCTCCGTTCCGGGGGGATGGAAAATCAGATGGCGTTGCGGACCGAGATCACGATCTGGCCGTCCAGCATGTCCACGCGGCGCCGGGCCATGTCGGCATGGCTGGGCGAGTGGGTGACCATCACGATGGTCGCGCCCTCGCGATTGAGGGTCTGCAGGATATCCATCACCTGCATGCCGTTCTCGGTATCGAGATTGCCGGTGGGTTCGTCGGCCAGGATCAGGTCGGGCTCGCCCACGATGGCGCGCGCGATCGCCGCACGCTGCTGCTGGCCGCCCGAAAGCTGGCTGGGATAATGGCGCGCGCGGTGGCCGATGCTGACCCGGTCCATCGCGGCGCCGACGCGTGCGCGGCGCTCGGCGCGCGGCATCTTGCGATAGATCAGTGCCAGTTCGACATTTTCCTCGATCGTCAGTTCGTCGATCAGGTTGAAGCTCTGGAAGATATAGCCCAGATGGCTGCGGCGGAACTGCGCCAGCTCGGCTTCGGCCATGGTGCTGAGCTCGTGATCGCCGAAACGGTAGCTGCCGCTGCTGGGCCGGTCGATCGTGCCCAGGATGTTCAGCAGGGTCGATTTGCCGCAGCCGCTGGGCCCCATGATAGCAACGAATTCGCCGCGCTCGATCGTCAGATGCACGTCATGCAAGGCGGTGGTCTCGACCTCGTCCGACCGGTACAGGCGGTTGATGTCTGCAAGCTGGATCAGCATGGCGCGGTCCTATCGGATGAGAAGCTGGTTGAAATCGTGAAAATTCGTGTAGGCGGACGTCACGATCCGCTCGCCGTCGCGCAGGCCCGCGGTGATTTCCACCTGTTCGGGGTTGCGGCCGCCGACGCTGATCGCGCGGCGCGTCGCATGATGCCCGTCCGCCGAGACGACGAAGACCGAATTGCCGCCGCTGCCGTCCAGCCAGGCGCCGTTGGGGGCGATCAGCGCCTGACGGGTGCGGCCCAGGGTCAGGCGGCATTCCACGCTTTCGCCCCGGCGCAGGGCGGCGGGGGGCGTAGTGTCGAAGGTCAGTTCGGCGCGGAACTGGCCGGCGGTGATCTGCGGATGGACGCGCGCCACCGTAAAGGGCACGTCATGGCCGTCGATCTGCGCGATGCCGTGCTCGCCCACTGCGACGCGGGCGAGGTAGAATTCGTCGATGTCGGCATCCAGCCGCCATGCGCCCTCGCTGTCGATCTGGCCGAGCGGGTCGCCGGCCTTCAGCGTCTGGCCGGGCTGGAGGGTGAAGTTGGTCAGGCGGCCGGCGACGGGTGCGCGCAGGGTCAGCGAGGACAGGCTGTCCTCGACCGCCGCCAGCGTGTGGCGCAGCCGTTCCGCCGTGCCGTCGAGTTCCCTGGCCTGGGCCTGGGCGACGGCGCGGTCCTTCTGCCGGGCGGCGCGCAGCAGGGCCAGCCGCCCGGCATAATAGGCGTCCTCGTCCGCGAAGGTCTTGACGTTGGCGTCGGATTCGAACCCCTGGGCCAGAAGCTGCCGGCGGATCGCCAGCTCGTGCCCGGCTTTCAGCAGATTGTAGCTGGCTTCGGCGATCGTGCCGTCCTCGCCGGTCTGCGATTGCTGCAGGGCCAGGCGCTGGGCGCTGAGGTCGCCCAACTGGCCGGCGATCGCGGCCTCGCGCGTGCTGACATCCAGTTCGAGCTGCGGATTGGTCAGGCGGGCCAGCACGTCGCCCGGATGGACCAGAATCCCGTCGGGCACCGCGACCGAGGCGACCTGCCCGCCCTGGACCGCGCCCAGGAAGGTGACGTGCAGCGGGGCCACCGTCGCGCGCACCGGCAGGTAGTCCAGAAAGGGCTGGACGTGCACGGTATCGATCGCAAGATCGTCCTGCGCCACGGCCAGGCTGCCCGATGCGGGGACCAGGCGCCAG
>NZ_JABXXP010000374.1 GCF_013376155.1 Nguyenibacter vanlangensis | reverse complement strand
GGGACGATTGCGCGTTGCGCCGGGTCGGCGCGGACGGGGCGGTCACGGACCTGGCGCGCGGCCGGCGCTGGATCGAGCATGTGGCAAGCTGGTCGGACGGCAAATCGGGGGTGATCGCCTTTGCCGCGGGCAAGCAGGTGGAACTGCGCGACGCGGCGGGTACGCGGACGCTGAAGGTGCTGGAGCATCCTTCGACCGTCAGCGGCATCGTCTTCGACGCCAAGGGCAAGCGGATCGCGGCGTCGCATTACAACGGCGCGTCGCTGTGGTTCGTGCATGCCAAGGTCGACACGCCCCGGCGGCTGGACTGGAAGGGAAGCCATACCGGAATCGCCATCCACCCCGGCGGCGAGGCGCTGGTGACCGCCATGCAGGAAAACGACCTGCATGGCTGGCGCCTGTCGGACGGGCATAATATGCGCATGAGCGGCTATCCGGCGAAGGTGCAGTCCATGGCGTTCTCGCGCACCGGCAAGTGGCTGGTGACCGGGGGGGCCGACAGCGTGGTGATGTGGCCGTTCTTCGGGGGCGGCCCGATGGGCAAGCCGCCCTCGGAACTGGCGGGGCTGCCGGGGGTGATCTGCCGGCGGGTCGCGTGCCATCCGGTGCATGAGATCGTGGCGGCCGGATTCGCCGACGGCACGATCCTGCTGGAGGATGCGGCGGCGCAGCGCGTGCTGCCGGTGCGCGGCGGCGGAGGCGGTGCGGTCTCGGCCCTGGCCTTCAGCCCCGACGGCAGCGCGCTGGGGTTCGGGACCGAAGACGGGCAGATCGGGATCGTGGACCTGGCGTCGAAGTGAAGGGCGGGCGGGCCCGTGAGGGAGCCTGTCTCCCTTACGGGCCGGTGACGGCGGGGACGCGCTGGGGCGTCGTGGCCTCGGCGATCGGTTCGGCGGTGCTTTCCACCACCACGAGGAATTTCTCGGCCAGGGCGCTGTAGAGCGAGTGGCCGCAGACCATGCGCGAGACCGCGTAGGCCAGGAACGACGTCGCCAGCAGGGCGAGGGTGACCTGCTGGTTGTCGCACATCTCCATCACGATGACGGTCGCGGTCAGGGGAGCCTGCACGACGGCGGAGAAATAGGCCACCGTGCCCAGCAGCACGACCGCGCCCGGCGTGGTGTGGGGCAGGTACTGCGCCACCCAGCCGCCGATCCCCGCCCCGATGGCCAGCGACGGCGCGAACAGTCCGCCGGGGATGCCCGAGCAGTAGGACACGATGGTGGCGATGAATTTCAGGATGAAGAACGAGGCCGGGTAGTGGGTCTGGCCGGCGATGATCTCGCGCGCCTGGGCGTAGCCGGTGCCGTAGGTGATGCCGCCCGATGCCAGGCCCATGATCGCCAGGATCAGGCCGCAGAGTGCCGCGAAGGCCACGGGCTGGCGGGTGACGAAGCGGCCCAGCAGGCCGGGCAGGCCGGAGGCGCTGCGGATCAGGATGGCGGAGAAGGCGCCGCCGCTGAGGCCGCCCAGGATGCCGCAGGCGAGCACGGCGATCCAACTGATGCCGATCGGCACCACGACGTCGGTATGGCCGAAATAGGTGTAGTTGCCGATGAGCGCGATGGCGGTGACGCCGGACAGGATGACGCCGGTGAGCATCGTGCCGCTGGTGCGCTGTTCGAAGGAGTGACTGAGTTCCTCGATCGCGAAGACGATCCCGCCCAGCGGCGTGTTGAAGGCGGCCGAGACGCCCGAGGCGCCGCCGGCCAGGATCAGCCCGCGCCGCATCCCCACCGCCGACAGGTTCAGCCAGCGTCCGAACGCGTGCATGATCGCGGCGCCGACCTGCACGGTCGGGCCCTCGCGCCCGATCGAGGCGCCGGCCAGCAGGCCGAGCGTGGTCAGGAGGATCTTGCCGAAGGCGATGCGCAGCGACAGCAGCCGGTCGACGACGGCGAAATCATCGAGATGCAGGGTCGCGATGGTCTGGGGGATGCCCGAGCCCTGCGCGCCGCGGAACCAGGTGCGGGTCAGCCAACTGGACAGCGCGAGGCCGGCCGGGGTGATCGCCAGCATGATCCACGGGTCCCAGGCGATCATGCGGGTCCGCAGGGCGGCGGCCTGGTCCGCCGCGGCGGCGAAACCCACCGCCACCAGGCCGACCAGGATCGCGGCCGCCCAATAGACGATCTTGCGCCGCCATTGGGCCGTGGTGACCCGCGCGGAGCGGCGCAGATGGCGCATGTGGCGGATGCGCAGCTCGGTCAGGTCGGTCTTCATCGCTCTTGCCTGGGGCGGTAGGACCCGGCCCGGGGCGGGACGGGGAAACGATTTGGCAACATGTGCCCCCTTTACGCGGATTGCCCCGCCGATTCCACTGGAACGAGCGAGGCATGCCCGCTTCCTGCCGGATGCTGGGTTGTGCCGGGCACGTGGGTTACGGAATGGTTATGCCGCAACGCTTGGCCTTGCGGTCCGGTTCGACGTGGATATGGATCAGCGCCTGGCCGATCCGGGCGCGCAGCGCGGCCTCGATCCGGTCGCAGATCTCATGCGCGGCGTTGACGCTCATGGTGCCGGGGACGACCAGGTGGAATTCGACGAAGGCCATCGCGCCGACGATCCTGGCGCGCAGATCGTGTGCTTCGATCGCGCCGTGGCCGCTGGCGGCGATGACGTTGCGGATCACCGTCAGCGTGTCCGGGTCGGGGGCTTCGTCCATCAGGCCGGCGATCGAGCGGCGCATCATGATCCATCCGACGCGCAGCACGTTCAGCGCGATCAGCGCGGCCAGCGCCGGGTCCAGCCATGTCAGGCCGGTGAGTGGAATCAGGGTGAAGCCGCAGACCAGTCCGACCGTGGTCCAGACGTCGGACATCACGTGCTGGCCGGCGGCGACCAGGGTGGGCGAGCGCCGGGCCCGGCCCGAGCGGAGCAGGACCAGCGCCCAGGCCAGGTTCA
>NZ_JABXXP010000373.1 GCF_013376155.1 Nguyenibacter vanlangensis | reverse complement strand
CCGCCCGGCTGCGCGGCCAGCCAGTCCCAGTGGCGGGGCAGCAACGTGACCTCGCGCGCGATCACGCCCAGTTTCGGCCGGCCGCGGGGCTTGGCGGCTGCGGGAGCCTGAGGAGGCTGAGGGGCCTGGTATCGGGTGAGGCGGTACAGCATGTCGGCGGTACTGCCGCGGAGATCGATGTCGAGAACGGTACCCGTGTCGTCCGCGAAAATCAGAAGGGGATCCTTGGCCGTTTCGGCCAAGGAGTTCAACGCCAGGGCGACGTCCGCCAGGGATCCGGACGCGATTTTTCGCGCGCCCGCGAATCCGGTGCAGGGAATGGCCAATGTGTTGGCCGGAGTATCTGAAGACATTTCACCTGGGTATATTGATTCTCTCATCCCGTCAATATATCCGGGTATAAATTTGACGCGCCCCAACACGCGCCATGAAGGATATGGACGGCATGGACCGGATGAAACGACGCGAATCCGCGCGGGAGTATAAGGAACGCAAGGTGGTCGCAGGCATTTACGCGATGCGGTGCCGGCCGACGAATCAGGTGTGGGTCGGCGACGCGCCCGATCTGTCGACGATCGAGAACAGGATCAGGTTCACGTTGCGGCTGGGGACCAATCCCTGCACGTCGCTGCAGCAAGCCTGGGATGTTCATGGAACGGACGGGCTGCTTTTCGAGATTATCGAGGCCGTGGCGCCGGACGCGGTGCAGCATCTCCGGAATGGCGATCTGAAGCGCCGGCTTGAGCATTGGGTACGCGTGTTGGAGGCGACGCGGATGTGAACAGGCGCATGTCTTTCGGCATGGCCGTTCCGGCGCACGGGGTTCAGCGCGCCGGCGAGGTCATCGCCAACTGGTCCCTGACGCTGGGGCGCGCCTGCATTCTTGCGTACCAGGCCTGAAGCGCCGTGCATTCCGCGGGAATCGGCAGGTCCACGAGTGCTGCGAATATCAGGCCGCCTATGATCGTGATGTCGGCCATCGAGAAGGCTTCCCCCGCGGCGAAGGGCTGTTTTCCGAGAACGGCATCGAAGTAATGCATCCCTCTGATGGCCTTGTCGCGCTGGCGGAGTCCCCATTCGGGGTTCTGATAGATCTCGACGGCGGGTCCGAGCCCCGGTGTCGCATGGTGGAAATAGACACTGACGGCGTCGAGCAATTCGATTTCGGCGCGTTTGCTCATCATGTGGATCACGCCCTTTTCGCGCGGCGTCCTGCCCGTCAGGACGGGAGGCCCCGCGAGCGTGTCGAGATATTCGGTGATGGCGGTGCATTCGGCGATGAACGTCCCATCGTCGAGTTCGAGCACCGGCAGCGTGCCCGAGTAGTTCTTTGCGCGGAAATCGGCCGTCTTGTGCTCGCCTTTCCAGAGATCGACCGTCACGAACCGGACGTGCGATCGCAGGTTCTTTTCGGCCAGGGCGATCCGGACGCGCGCCGGATAGGGGCCGGTGGGCCAGTCGTAAATCGTCATCGGTGCGACCGCGCCGGCATCGGGCCCGGCGGTGCCGGGATTCAGATCGGGATTCAGATTCGTGTTCTTCACATTCATCTTCGGAAACCTATCTGTCACTTGGTAGGTGACCGTAGGGCTTCAGATTTTCGTCGTCAACGGCTATCTGTCACTTGGTAGAGAGAGGTGAGGCCATGAGCGGGGCAGCGGGCGAGAGAATGCGTGCGGGTTCCAGGGAGAGCATCCTGGCGGCGGCCAGGCGCGCCGCGCAGGCGCATGGCTATGGCGGCCTGAATTTCCGCGATCTTGCGGAGGATGTCGGCATCAAGGCCGCGAGCGTCTATTATCACTTTCCCAGCAAGGCCGATCTCGGCGCGGCGGTCGCGCGACGCTATCGGGAGGATACCGCGGCCGCGCTGGAGGCCATGTGGGCGGAAACTGCCGACCCGGTTCTGTGCCTGCACCGGTATCCGGACCTGTTCCGCAGGTCGCTGGAGAACGGTAACCGGCTGTGTCTCGGCAGTTTCATGAGCGCGGAGTACGACGACCTGCCGGAGGCGGTACGGCGCGAGGTCCAGGCTTTTGCCGACGCCAACGTGGCCTGGCTGAGCCGGGTCATCGCCGCGGCACATGGCGCCGCCCCGGAGGAGTGCGCACAGCGGGCGCGCGCCGTCTTCTCCGCCGTTGCCGGTGCCCAGCTCATGGCGCGGAGTCGTTCGGACATCGCGCTGTTCGATGACATCATCGAGAGCTATCGCAAGACGGGTCTTCTGGGACAGATCGGATGAAATCGACGAAGGCGCGCAGTGGCGCGGGAAGATGCCGGCGGCCGGGATAATAGAGAAAGGGGCCGCTGAATTCCTGCCACCAGGGCTGGAGCACCGGCACCAGGGCGCCGCTGTCCAGGTGGGGGCGCAGCCAGTCTTCGAAAAGATGGATGATGCCCAGGCCCTGGACGGCGGCGGAGACGGCGAGGTCCACCGCGGCGCCCAGGCGGACCAGCAAGGGGCCGGCGGGGTCGATGCGCACGATCTGTCCGTCGCGTTCGAATTCCCAGGCCGGGATGGCGCCGCTGGCGAACTGCCCGCGCAGGCAGGCATGTGCGAGGAGGTCGCGCGGGTGCTCCGGCCGGCCCCGGGCGGCGAGATAGGCCGGTGACGCGGCGGTCGCGGCGCGTTGCGTGCGCGGACCGATGGGGATTGCGATCATGTCCTGTTCCAGCCGCTCGTCATAGCGGATGCCGGCGTCGCAACCGGCCGCCAGGACGTCGACGAACCTGTCCTCGACGATGACCTCCAGCCTGATGTCGGGATAGCGTTTCAGGAAGGGCGTGGCGATGGACGGCAGGACCAGGCGCGCGACGCTGGCGGGCACGTTGAGCCGGAGCGTGCCGGCCGGCCGGTCGCGGAAAATATTGACGACGTCCAGCGCCGCCTCGACCTCGCCCAGCGCGGGGGCGAG
>NZ_JABXXP010000372.1 GCF_013376155.1 Nguyenibacter vanlangensis | reverse complement strand
AGCGCGGGGACGTGCCGGGCGTGGTCGCGGCGGTGGGGCATGGCGGGCGGGTCGTGTATCGCGGCGTGTACGGCCAGCGCGCCCTGGTGCCCGAGACCGAGCCGGAGAGCTGGGACACGCATTTCGACATGGCGTCGCTGACCAAGCCGACGATCACCGCCCCGGCGGTCATGCAATTATGGGAGCAGGGTGCCTATAGGCTGGATGAACCGGTGGCACGGTACCTGCCGGAGTTTGCCGCCAACGGCAAGGACGGCATCACGATCCGGCATCTGCTGACGCATTATTCCGGCCTGCCGCCGGACCTGGACCTGTCCACGGACTGGCACGGCAAAGACGAGGCGGTGCGGCGGGTCATGCTGACGGTGCCGACGCAGAAGCCGGGCGTGGCGTTCGTGTACAGCGACATCAACTTCATCACGCTGGGGCTGCTGGTGGAGCGGGTCAGCGGGATGACGCTGGACCGCTATGCCGCGGGCCGCATCCTGGCGCCGCTGGGTATGCGGCAATCGGGGTTTCTGCCGGCCGCCGCGTTGCGGCCGCTGATCGCGCCGACCCAGCTCGACCCGCAGGCGGGGATGCTGCGCGGGGTGGTACATGACCCGACGGCGCGGCGCATGGGCGGGGTCGCGGGGCATGCCGGGCTGTTTTCCGACGCGCACGACATGACGCTCTATGCCCAGGCGCTGCTGGACCGGCGGGCGGGGCGGCCCAGCGCCTATCCGCTGAAGCGCGATACGCTGGAGATGATGACCACGCCGGAGCAGCCCGCCGGCAGGACCGACCTGCGCGGCCTGGGATGGGACATCGCCACCCATTATTCCACCCCGCGCGGCGCGGTGTTTCCGATAGGGTCGTTCGGCCATACCGGCTTTACCGGTACCTCGCTGTGGATGGACCCGGGGAGCGATTCCTATGTGCTGATCCTGACCAACCGGGTACATCCGTCCAACGGGCACGGACGGCAGATCATCCAGTTGCGGCACGACGTGGCGACGGCCGCCGCCCAGGCGCTGGGGCTGGATGGGGGGCCGGCGTAACACCGTCCTCCTCCGGCGCCCCGGCGCCGGGCACCGCAACCTGACGGAGTGTCAAAACGTTCACCCGAGCGGCCGTACCGGCCCCGATATTCGGGCCGACATTCGGGCGTGCAAAATCGCAGCCCATATACCGGCAAGAATCCACAGATCGAGAAGCCGGCACCGGTCGAGAATGTCCCCTGCCCTTCGGACACCATCCGTGAGAGACGATCAACGTGGTATCGAGGATGCATCCCAATGCCCAAGTCATCTATCGTCTCCTTCCTCGTGAAGGAGGTGAAGGAAGCGCTTCCGCCGATGATATTCTTTGCCATCGGGTTCAATCTGATCGTCCTTACCACGAACCTGATTCTGAGACATTATCGACTTCAATTCGCCAACCACCTTCTGGCGACAACGGCAGCGCTGATCGTGGGGAAAGCCGTGCTGGTCGCGAACGCGCTGCCGTTCTTTCATCGTTTCGACAATGCGCCGCTCATCAAGCCGGTCCTGTTCAAAAGCAGCATATATTTCCTGGCGACCGCTGCGGCACGCATTCTTGAACGATTGATCGAATTTCTGATCCATGGCGGCACGGCAAGAGGACTTCCGGAATACGTTACCGCGAACTTCATATGGGGCCGGTTCCTGGCGGTCCAGATCTGGATCGCGGTGCTTTTCCTGATCTACACGTTCATTACGGAACTCAACAGGCTGTTCGGCGATGGTGAACTGTCCAGGATCCTGTTCACCTGGCATCCGACGGAACTGAAAAGCGCGCGCCGGAGAAAAATCCGCACATTGACGACGCTTGCCCGGCTGGCGGACGCCCATACCGTCGATGATCTGCGCAATCCGGCAACACAAGCCCATGCGGAGATGATCGCGCTGATCGGCAGTCTGGCGAAGGCTCCTTCCCCTTCGCGGCGGACGTGATGCTACCGCAGATCTGAATGCGGCCGCCCGCCGAGCCCTCGGAGCAGTCGGTCCGTGAGGGTCGTCTGGTTGTCAGTCGTCTGCATGTCAGTCGTTGGCATTCCAATTCCCCGCCGCCCGCGCCACCAGGGGCATGAGCCCGCGCAAAGCGACACTTGAAAGATCCTGTCGCGACAGGTGCGGCGGCACGGCGTTATCCTGCCTTCCTTCGGGAAGTCCAATGCGGGGACGCGACATGCCTGTCGAATTCATCGGCTACGTGGCCGGGCGCAACCAGTCCGAGACCATTCCGGGCGGCGGCCCGGCGGTTGATCCGGATTATATCGCCACCACCGCCATCTTGCATGAAAATGCCGGTTTCGACCGGGTGCTGGTGGCCTTCCATTCCAATTCGCCCGACAGCATCGTGATCGCGCAGCATGCCGCCGCCGCGACCCGTCGGCTGGGGCTGCTGATCGCGCACCGTCCTGGCTTCGTGGCGCCGACGCTGGCGGCGCGGCAACTGGCGACGCTGGACCACATCACGCGCGGGCGGGTGGCGGTGCATATCATCACCGGCGGCAGCGACGTGGAATTGCAGGCCGACGGCGACAACACCACCAAGGCCCGGCGTTATGCGCGCACCGCCGAATATCTGGACATCGTACGCCGCGAATGGACCGCCGCCGCGCCCTTCGACCATCACGGCACGTTCTACCGCATCCATGGCGCGCAGTCGCAGGTCCAGCCCTACCGCCCCGAAGGCATCCCGATCTATTTCGGCGGGGTGTCCGACGAGGCGATCGCCGTCGCCGGGCGGCATGCCGACGCCTATGCCCTGTGGGGCGAGACCTATGACCAGGTCGCGGAACTGATCGCCCGGGTCCGGGCCGCCGCCGCCGCGCATGGCCGGCCGCCGCCGCGCTTTTCGCTGTCGCTGCGTCCGATCCTGGCCGATACGGAGGACGCGGCGTGGGC
>NZ_JABXXP010000371.1 GCF_013376155.1 Nguyenibacter vanlangensis | reverse complement strand
AGCGGCCGGCCGGCACCATCCGCATCACCGCCACCGAAAACGCCGCCGGCGCGGTGCTGTGGCCGGCGCTGCGGCTGTTCCTGCCCCGCTATCCCGACATCAGGGTCGAGATCGCCGTCGAGTACGGCCTGACCGACATCGTGGCGGAGGGATACGATGCCGGGGTCCGCCCCGGCGACACCGTCGCCAGGGGCATGATCGCCGTGCCGATCGGGCCCGACATGCGCATGGCGGTGGTGGGGGCGCCATCCTATCTCGCCCGCAGGCCGCCGCCGGACAGGCCGCAAGACCTGACGGCGCATGAGTGCATCAACCTGCGCCTGCCCACCCATGGCGGCCTTTATGCCTGGGAGTTCGAGCGGGACGGCCGCGCATTCCGCGTGCGGGTCGCGGGGCGGCTGGTCTTCAACACCTCGACCCGCATCCTCGATGCCGCGATCGACGGCTTCGGCCTGGCCTATCTGACCGAACAGCAGGTCCGGCCCCATCTCGACAGCGGCCGTCTCGTCCGTCTTCTGGCGGAGTGGTGCCCCCCGTTCGCCGGCTATCACCTCTATTATCCCAGCCGCCGCCAGCCCCCGGCCGCCTTCGCCCTGCTGGTCGAGGCCCTGCGCCATCGGCCCCGGCCGGGAAGCGCTTCAGCGCCGTGACCCGAGATGATCGACGAAGAACGCCGTGACGGCCGCGTTGAACGCATGATGAAAGGCGACCCGGTCAAAGTCCGGCGCGCTGGCACAGATGGACGGCACGATCCGCGCCAGAGACGCCGAACACGGCGCCAGGAAATCGAAATGCCCGGCATTGGCGACGGCGTGAAATTCCGGCGGACGCGGCAGCGCCCGCCTGACCGCCGCGGCGTAATAATCCGGTGGCAGGACCCGGTCGTCATCGGCCTGCCATAGCTGGACCGGCATGGTCACGCGTCGCAGCCCCTCGGGCGTGAAGGCAAATCCCAGCGCCGGCGCCGCGACGACGATCGCACGGATACGGCGATCCCAGGGAAACGCCGCCTGCCCGGGCGGGGCGTGGTGATCCTGGACCAATCGACAGACGAAGAACGCCGGGTGCGCCCGGCAATGCGGCGCGACACGCCGCAGATCGGGCGTTCCCCCGGCAGCAATCAGCGCCGTCAACCCACCGGCCGAAAACCCGAACGCGCCGATATGGCCCGGATCCACCGTGCCGGGATACCATGCGGTGATCATATAGTCGGTCACGATTTCCATTTGGCGCACCCGCCAGGCGGGATCGAGCGCACGACTCTGGTCGCGGACATTATCGCCGAGGTAAGTCGGCGCGGCGACGACGAACCCGGCCTGGGCCAGCGCCAGCGCGGTGTCGGAGTGACCTGCGAAATTGCCCCCGGTGCCATGCGAGATCGTGACCAGCGGCAGATCACGGCCGACCGGACGGCCGCCGGCAACGACCGACTGCCGAAACAGGCCGACCGACGTGGGACGCGGCCTGCCGTCGGACGGGTACCAGACCGCCACTGGAATCGCCGGGCCATCCCGGCTGGGCACCTGCAAGACGGCAAAACCGACCGCACGCGCCCAAAGCGGAGTCCAGATCACCGTCCCCAGACCCATGCCGCCCGAAAGAAGCAGACAAACCAAGATGTGACCCAAGATGTGACGCATGGCGATCCCCCGTTTCCCCCCCCCGGTTGGCAGGCAGGCGCGAATTGTGCCAGCCTTGCTTCGCGAAGGGGCGAACGGGCACGCGAACGGACGTCCGGGCCGATGGGGACCAGGAGCGCCGAGATGTCTTACGCACTGGAATTGCCGGAGATGCCGCCCTTGTTCGGCAGCGCGCGCGACTGGTCGCGCGAACTGCTCCTGTCCCTCGCCGCCGGAACGTTTCTCGGACTGACCGGCCCGTTCGGCAGCTACCGGAACACGTCGCATCTTGGCGTGCTGGCCTATTGGGTCGGAACCACGCTCTACGGCGCCCTGCTGCTGGGCCTGACGGTCCGCCCCGCGATCGGCCTCGGCCGCCGCCGGGGCTTCCCGCCCTGGGGCACGTTCGGACCGTCCCTCCTGCTGGCGGCGATTCCGCTTTCCCTGGGATGCCACGTCATCGCGGCACGTCTCTGGCCCCAGTCCGTCGCGCGGATCGGCCTGCTGGGGTGGTACGGCCAAACTCTGGTCATCTCCCTGCCGCTGGCGCTCGGCTACCTGGCCGGCACCAGGCCGGGCACGGTTTCTGCCCCACGACCCACGCCGGTACCGGACGCGACCGCCGGGCCGAAGTCACGATGCGCCATCGCGCCGGCCTTCTGGCAGCGCCTGCCCCCCGATCTCGACCGAGACCTGGTCGCGCTGCAAATGGAGGATCATTACGTCCGGGTGCATACCGCGAACGGCTCGGCCCTGGTGCTGCTCCCTCTTCGTCAGGCCGTTGCGGAACTGCCGTCCTCGCTTGGCATGCAGACGCACCGGTCATGGTGGGTCTGCCATCACGCCGTGACGGGCACGGTCCGGGACGGCCGCAATCTCCGCCTGCGCCTGAAAACCGGCGTCGAGGCCCCGATCTCTCGCAACAACATCGCGTCGGTCAGGGCCGCCGGGCTTCTCGCCCTCGAACGGCCCTGACCCGCTCGATGCGGACGCCCGTTCAGTTTCCGCCGCGCTCGGCGGCGCTGGCCGCGCGAATTGCCGCGAATTCCGACCCGGCCTTCCAATGCGGCCAGGCGTGGGAGAAGGCCAGGTCGCGGCCCACCCGATAGACCAGGGCCGCGTCTTCCGCCGCGCCGCGCGTGTCCAGCGCCGGGCTCCACGCGTCGCAGGCCTGGTGGTAGCATTCCATATAGGCCTTCAGCCATGCCGCGCCGGCCGCGGTGCCGCCGGTTTGCAGGTCGGGGAACCCGGCCATGTCCATCACCGCCAGCACCGGCACCCCGGCCCGGGCGAACGGCAG
>NZ_JABXXP010000370.1 GCF_013376155.1 Nguyenibacter vanlangensis | reverse complement strand
GGCCGCCCGGCCGGTGCGGCTGCTGGAAGGCGCGGTGGTGGTCGCGGCGGGCGGGGCCGGGCTGGCGCTTTATATCCTGTTCCTGGACCGGATGCTGGGCGACGGGCTGGCATTCGCGCATGTGCAGGCGGCGTGGGGGCATCAATGGCGCCTGCCGGTCCTGTGGATCTGGAAGGGATTTACCCGCGGGCGCTGGGTGCATCTTGCCATCGCCGCATTGCTGGAAATCGCCCTGATCGTCTGGGGATTTCGTATCCGCTGGCGGCTGGAGGCCGCGATCGTGCTGGCGACCTTCCTGCTGGCATGCAGCGGCAGCATCATGTCGATCCATCGCATCGTCCTGGCCAATCCGTTCGCCATGATCCTGCTGGTGCGCCTGGCCTGCGCCGCCCCGCCCCGCTGGCGCCGGCCGCTGATCCTGCTGTGCCTGATCCTGGACGCCGCCCTGGCCGAGAACTGGCTGCAAGGGGGGCACCTGCTTGTCTGAAAATTCCGGGATGCCGATCCCGCCGCCGGCAGGCACGGCACGTGCCGCGCGCGGGCGCCTGGGTGGGCTGGCGCTGGTGGCGCTGGCGTGCGGGATGGTGGATCTGCTGGGCGTCTGGCGGGCAGTCCATCCCCATGCCGGGGCGTCCTACCGCCGCCTCTATCTGGAATCCGGGGTAATCGCCAACGGCGTCACCCGGGCCGTCGGTTTGGCTCCGGGCGCGCCCCGTCCCGGCATGCGATCCCGATAGGGACGGACGGATCGCGGCGGGCGCGCGGCCCGGGCCATCCGTCCGTCAGGCGGCTCGTGTCAATGCGTGGCGGCGGGGGGCGGGCATTTCGTGAACTTGCCCTTGGCATCGCGGCATTTCTCGGGCTTAGGCTTGGGACAGGTGATGAACTTGCCCTTCGCGTCGCGGCAGGGCGTGGCGGCCGAGACGGGTGCGGCCGCCGCGCCCATCAGGACGGCGACCGAAAGCGCGGCCAGGAACGGACGGAATCCCATGTGGAACAATCCTCTACGGTGTTGACGACCGACCATGCCAGTCCGCGGCCGCCCCCGGCAAGGGGATGTCGCGCCGGCCGGCCGTCCCGCCGCGCGGATCGTCAGGATGTGATGCGGCGCCCGATTGCCGGGCCATGCGCCGCACCCATCTCCATGACATGGCCTTCTGAAGCTGGAGGCAGCCATGTTCCACCTGAATGTCCATGGGCCGAAACCGCCCGCGCGTCCCGCCCATGATCTTGGATACTGGACCGTGATGGTCGTGGGGCTCGCCCTCGTTCTTGCCCTGTACGCCACCGTCCTGCTTTTCGGACAGGCCTGGTGATGTCGGAGGCCGCCATGCCTGGCCACAGGCCCCGGCACCGTCAGGATTTCGACCTGCTCTACTGGGTGGTCGCGTTTTCGACGGCCGTCGCCTGGGTGGTGCTCTATGCGCTCTGCGTCGCTATTCTGTACCACGTGTTCTGAATTCCGGCCCGGCGGCGCGTCCGATCCTAACCATGACCATGGGCGGACACGTCGCCGCGCGCCTGGCGTTGCAACCCGTCCAGCCAGCCGCCGGTAAAGCCCGCGCGGATCAGCCCGGCGCGGATATAGGGATTCTTCTTCATCGTGGTCCAGACCAGGCCGCTGCGCCAATTCTCGATCATCAGCAGGATGGGCCCCTGGTCGATGCCGAATTGCTCGGTATCCGCCCAGAAAGATGCGCTGCCGGGCGATGCGCCGTGCGGCGCGCCGCCGGCGAAGCTGGGATTGAACGCGTCGACGAAGCCATAGCGGTCATAGACGCGCGTGCCATAGCGCGCTTTCATCGCCTCCAGCGCCGGCAGGGCGATTTCCGGGGCGAAGGCGATCGACCCGCCGGCCGCAGTGGGGGCGATGGTGCCGTCGTCCGAGACATAGTCCCGCCCGGCGCCCCGGGCGCTATAGGCCAGGAAGCTGCGGCTGCGCCCGTCGACTGTCCGGGTCGCGATGCCCGGCCCGTTGCATGCGGTCAGGCCCCAGATGTCGGGGCCGTAATCGCGCCAGCCGCCGGGATTGGCCTGGGCATAGGCCCGCTGGGCATAGGTCGCGCGGCGACTGTTCTCGAAATAATCCAGATCGTGGTCGCGGCTCCATCCGTCGCGGATGCCGCGGAAATCGATCCAGGATTCGCTGTATTGATGGCCGAACAGCGGGGCGAAGTTCAGCAGGGTCTGCCCCTGGAAACGCCCCCATTGCCGCGCATAGGTGCCGGTCCAGGCCTGCCAGGTGCCGCCCGGCACCGGATGGGTGGGCGAGGCCAGGGCCAGCAGATAGATCAGCATGCCCTCGTTATAGCCGTCCCAGTCATTGCGCAGGAACCGGCCCGCCGGCGTCCAGCCCATGGCCAGCAGGGGCGCGCGCCTGCGCATCCAGGCCCAGTCCACCCGTCGGTACAGCCGGTCGGCCAGGCGCCGGATCGCGCGCTCGGGCGGCGTGTCGCGGTCGTAATAGGACTGGGCGAACAGCACGCCGCCCAGCAGCAGCGTGGTGTCCACGCTGGACAGTTCCGACCAGCGGGCAAAGCGCACGCCCCGCCGCGGATCGAGAAAATGGTAATAGAAGCCGCGATAGCCGGCGGCCCCATCCTCGGTCGCGTTCTGCGGGGCGGCGGCGAAGAAGCGCAGGGTGGCCAGCGTGCGCGCCACCGCCTGCGCGCGGGTGACATAGCCGCGCTCGGCCCCGATTCCATAGGCCGTCAGCCCAAACCCGACCGCGGCAATGCTGGCGAAGCGATCGGGCGAGGGATAATGGTCCGGGATCAGCCCGTTTTGCGGGTCCGCGGCATCCCAGAACCAGGTGAATGTCCGGTGCTCCAGATCGTCGACGAAGGCACGGTCGGCCGCGCCGGGCACGAAGACGCCGGCCGGCCGCGCATTGCTCTCGGCGGGGCTCCCGACGGGGCTCTC
>NZ_JABXXP010000369.1 GCF_013376155.1 Nguyenibacter vanlangensis | reverse complement strand
GGTGACGGGGCGCATCGCCGCCAGCGTGACGAAGGACCTGAGCGGGGCGGAGGCGCGCGTGGCGGCGCTGTCCCGCGCCGTGGCCAACCTGCAGCGCCAGGTCAGCAGCGAAAACCAGGCGGACGTCACCCTGCAGCAATTGGAGAGCGAGGCCAATGCGGCGCGCGTCGTCTACCAGGATTATCTGGGCCGGTTCGCCCAGACCTCGACGCAGGCGCAATTGCAGGAACCGGAAGCGGAACTGATTTCGCGCGCCGCGGTGCCGCTGGGCGTTTCCGGGCCGCCGCGCACGCAGTACGGGGCGATCGCGGTGGTCTTCTCGGTGCTGGCCGGCATCGGGAGCGCCCTGCTGATCGATCGCGCCCGCGGCGGAATCCGCAGCACGTCGCAGCTCGATTCGGTTCCGGGCCTGTTCACGCTGGGCATGGTGCCTACCTTCAGCGGCGCCCTGGCGCAGCATTACCGGTCCGTCCCGACATCGTCGATCTATGTCGAGACGGTCGAGGCCATTCGCAGCATCCTGAGCTTCGGGCATAGCCGTTTCCGTGCCAAGGTGGTGCTGGTGACGTCGGCCAGGCCCGGCGAGGGCAAGACGACCTTTGCCGTCTCGCTGGCCGCCAATGCGGGCCGGGCCATGCAGCGCGCGCTGGTCATCGACTGCGACACGCGCAATCCGTCCGCCGCCGCCATCGTGAGCCGGACGGACCGGACGGATCGGACCGCCAACAGCCGCCTTCCGGCCCATATCGGCAAGGACGGCCTGCTGCGCGAAGTCCTGCCGGGGGTCGATATCCTGACGGTCCGGCCGGCCTCGGGCCGCAACAACGCGATGGTGTCGCCGCTGGAACTCAACCGGATCCTGGCACAGTTTTCCGGGCATTACGACATGATCGTGGTCGATACGCCGCCGGTGCTGGCATTCCCCGACGCCCCCGTCCTGGCGCAGCAGACCGACGGCGTGGTGATGGTGGTCAAATGGGGGCTGACCGACCAGGGCGAGGTGAACGAGGCGATGCGGATCCTGCATGCCTATGACGCGCGCGTGCTGGGCGGCGTGCTGACGCAGGTCGTGCCGCGCGACCTGGATGTCGCGGAGCGGCGGCAACTGGCAACCTATCGTCAATATTATCTTGCTACGTCATGATGAAACCCGATCGCCACGGACATCATCCGGCCACGGACCACGGACATATTTGCCCCGAAACGATCACAGGGCCTGCCGGGAACGGTGAGCGGGCGGGCAGTCCCCTGCCCCCGCATCATCATCCACGGCACGCCGAACAGGTTACCGAACAGGTTCTTGTCCCATGCAGTCTGCGTTTGTTTTCCACGATTCCGTTCCCCGCCGCGCCGGATGCAGCGGGCGCGAGGCCGCCAGAGAAATCGCTGGAGAAATCACCGGAGAAATCACAGGAGTCCGCGTCGATAATTTCCATATCGATCCGGCAGCGATCCTGATCCATCAGGCGGAAGAGGCGGTCTGACATGGCGTGGCGTTTCAAGACCGGCGTCCGTAGCCTGACGATGACGGTGCTGTGCGGCCTCGCCGTAGTCCCGGGCGCGTTCGCCCAGGACATCCCCCCCGCGGACATGCCCCCTGCCGGCGCGCCGGACGAGCAGGCCGCCCCGACGGCCGTGCTGTGGTGCAGCGTCGCCGACGGCGCGAACCAGCGGCTGCTGGTCAGTAGCGTGACCACGCTGACCAATCCGTCCTATATCACGATCAACACCTATAGCGGCCGGTTCGGCCGCACGGTCAATGCGCGCTATGGGCTGCATCTGGGCCTGGAAGGCAATTATTGCCACCGGGCGGGCACCGTGACCGCCGCCTCGGCGGCGCGGGCCGCGCTGGTCGCGCGCATGGCGGCGCAGAATATGCGGATTGTCAGCGTGGGTATCTTTTGAGTCACTGGAGAAGGACCTGCGACATGCCGGTGAACAATACCCCGCGACCGATCCGCGCGTTCGTGCAGCTTTCCCACGGCTATGGCGCCGCGACGTGGCACGATCGCTGGAAACAGGGCCGCATCCTGGGCCTGAATGAAGAATATGCCTATGGCTATCTGCGCGGTTCGACGCCCGGTTTCGTCATCACCCAGTCCGAGGATGCGCGGGAGGGGCTGATCGGGCGGGCGGTCCGCTATGCGGCGCGGCTGATCCTGGGATTCGATTTCGTCCATGTGTGGCGCAACCGCCGGTCCATTTTCGAGAGCGACGTCGTCTGGACCCATACCGAATCGCAATCGATGGCGGTCCAGCTGCTGCTGCGGCTGTATCCGGGGCGGCGCAGGCCCGGGACGATCGGGCAGAGCGTCTGGCTGATCGACCGGTGGGGACGCGAATCCTGGAAAAACCGCCTGGTCTTCCGCTGGCTGTTGTCGGGCGTGGACATCCTGACCTTTCTGTCGCCCTGCAATGCGGCGGATGCGGCCAAGCTGTTTCCGGGCAAGCGCGTGGAACTGGTCGAATTCGGCATCAGGGCCGATGAGATGGTCACCCGGCCGGCGGCGCCCGCCCACAAGCCGGTCAATGTGCTGTCGCTGGGCAATGACCGCCATCGGGATTGGGATACGTTGCTTAAGGCGACGGCCGATATCCCGTGCCGGCTGACGATCGGCACCACCGACCCGGCGGCGCGGCGGAAGATCGCCGCCTGGCCGCATGCCCGGCTGGCGACCCTGTCCAACAATACCGAATTGTTCGCGCTGTACGACCAGGCGGACGTGGTCGTCGTGCCGGTGGGGCCTAATCGGCACGCGTCGGGCATTACCGCGATCGAGGAGGCGGTGGCGCGCGGCGTCGCGGTGATTACGGCCGATGCCGGCGGGTTGCGCCATTATTTCGCCGACGACGCCGTCTGCTATGTGCCGGTCGGCGACGCGGCCGCCATGGGCCGCGCCATCCAGGAGCTGGCAGCCGATGC
>NZ_JABXXP010000368.1 GCF_013376155.1 Nguyenibacter vanlangensis | reverse complement strand
AGGCGCGCCGCCTCGGCACGGTTCAGCACCGCACGCGCTTCGTCCAGGAACAGCCGGCCCGTCCCGGTCAATTCGATGCGGCGCCCGACCCGGTCGAACAATTGGGCCCCGAATTCGGCCTCCAGCACCGCGACGGCATGGCTGACAGCCGATTGCGCCAGGTTCAGCGCCCGCGCCGCCGCCGTCACGTGCTGGCGCTCGGCCACCGCGACGAAGATCCGCAACTGCTCCAGCGTCATCGGCCGCCGCTCAAATCAAGCGGACCGGGGGTCACGCCGGCAGAGGGGCGGACGACGGGGCAGATGGCGGGGCGGGCAGGGCACGCACCAGCAGCGCCACCGCCTCTTCCAGCATGTGTCGGTCCTGCGGGGTGAAACGATCCTTGACCGGGCTGTCGATGTCCAGGACCCCGATCAACCTGTCGCCGGACAGCACGGGAATGACGATTTCCGATTCCGACGCCGCGTCGCAGGCGATATGGCCGGGAAACGCATGCACGTCCGGCACGACGACCGTCTCGCGCCGCGCCGCCGCCGTGCCGCAGACCCCCGCGCCCAGCGCGATGCGGGTACAGGCGACGCGGCCCTGAAACGGCCCCAGCACCAGTTCATCCCCGCGCAGCAGATAGAAGCCGGCCCAGTTGACGCGCGGCAGCGCCTCGAAGATCAGGGCCGCGACGTTCGCGCAATTCGCCACCAGGTCATGCTCGCCGGCCAGGACGCCGGCAATGGCGGACAACAGATCGTCCGGCGTGATGCGCGCGGCGGAAAGAGTATTCATGGATGACAGCCTCCGGGGTACGAGGACGCGCCGCGCCGGGTGCGGCGATCGCGGACGGCGGCCCGTATCATGCCCGCTCCGTCATGCCCGCTTCCCTAGTGTCCTGATTCCGAAATTCGCAAGCGAATTTTGGAATCGAAAGGACACTAGAATCAATATTTTAGTGGCCTGCTGGTCCGAGAAATTCTCATAAGAATTTCTCGGGCAGGACACTAGGTCGGGACAAGCCGCCGTGGGACCGTTCAGCGCCCGGGATCGTTCAGTGCCCTCAGCGATCGACATGCCCCAGATCGTGCTCGGGGGCGATGACGTCCCGCACCCGTTGCTTCAATGCCTTGGGACCGGGAAAGCCGCCATCCCGCTTGCGCTCCCAGATCACCGTGTCGCCCACCGTGATCTCGAACCGCCCGCCGGTATCCGGAACCAGCGCCACCTCGCCGATCGCGTCGCCGAACGTCGCAAGGATCTCCTGCGCCATCCAGGCCGCGCGCAGCAGCCAGTTGCAGGCGGTGCAATAACGGATGGCAACGCGCGGGCCGGAACCGACCATGATCCGTCATCCTTCCGCTGGACCGTCTTCCGCCGGGCGCCCGGGCAGGCACATATCGCCCAAAAAGTGCCTGGGCTCAAAAAGTGCCAGTGCCCGGCTACCTGGCCCAGCTACCCGGCGCGACCGGCCGTCAGACGGTCTTTTTCAGGTTGGGACTGGCCTTGAACCGGACGGTCTTGCCGGCCTTGACCTTCACGGGCTCGCCCGTGCGGGGGTTCAGCGCCTTGCGCGCCTTGGTCTTGTGCACCGTGAAGGTCCCAAAGGACGGCAGGGTAAAGCCGCCTTCGTCCTTCAGCGTCTCCACGATGGCGTGGATCAGGTCGTCGGCCGCCTTGCCGGCGGCAACGCCCGTGCAGGAAAGAGAATCCTGAAGAACGGCGGCGATAAAAGCCTTGCTCATGGAGGAGCGTGTCCCAATAGTTATCGACGGCGCAACGGTAGCAGCCAGGCGTGAAAATTGTCTAACCTCATCATAGAGGGCCGGTGCGATTCGCGGAACACGCGACGGCGATCTGCTGTAAATTTTATTTCATATTGGTCGGCATTCCCGCCAACTTCCGTTTTCAAAGGCCGGAAGCCCGCATTGCGCGACAGGGTGTCCGCGCGGGGGCGCCATTCCGGAGGGACACATCATGACAGGACCCATCGTCAACCTCGCCGATGTCGAATTGCGGCCCCGTCCCGCGAAATTCGCGCCCCAGGGCCCCGAAGCCGCCTTGTTCGATGCCCGGATGGGCATGATTTCGGCCCGGCTGGGCGCGCGCAAGCTCGGCTACAACGTGACCGCCGTGCCGCCCGGCAAGCGCGCCTTTCCCTTCCACAGCCACCAGGCGAATGAGGAAATGTTCCTGATCCTGTCGGGCCACGGCGAAATCCGCATCGGTGACGCCCGCTATCCGGTCGGGCCGAACGACGTCATCGCCTGCCCGCCGGGCGGCCCGGCCACCGCGCATCAGATCATCAATACCGGCACCGAGGAACTGCGTTACCTGGCTGTCAGCACCAGGATCAGTCCGGAAATCGCCGAATATCCCGATAGCGGCAAGTTCGGCGTGCTGTCGGACATGGCGACCGACGCCCAGGGGGCGCCGCGCACTTTCACCTTCGTCGGGCGCGAGGGCGATTCGCTCGAATACTGGCCGGATAATCGTTGAGACTCTCCGTTTCGCTCCCCTTCTTCTCCGGAATAGGAACGCGCCCCCGTCAGGCCGCCGCGCGCCGCGCCAGGAAACGGGTCAGCGCGGGGGTGACCGCCACCACGACGACGAAACGCATCAGTTGCATCGCCATGACGAATGCCAGGTCGACAGGGCTGGACGCCGCGATGATGGCCACCGAATCCGCGCCGCCGGGCGATGTGGCCAGATAGGCCGTCAGCGGATCGATCCCCGCCAGTCGCGCCAGCACCCATCCCATGCCCCCGCACAGCACGATCAAAGCCGCGATCGCGGCCAGGACCCGGGGGGCCGCGCGCGCCGCATGGCGCAGGATCGGACGCGTGAACCGCAGCCCTATGCTCCATCCCACCAGCGCATAGGCCACCGCCAGCAGCCAGGGCGGCAGAATGATCGCAAGCCCCCCGCCATCCTGTGCC